>JAHRAP010000039.1 GCA_020027255.1 Nitrosopumilaceae archaeon
AAATAATAAAATTCTAACAAATAACTTTTGACTAAGATTATGTATTATATTGTCAACAACGATGAATATAAATTCGAGTTAACAAATTTTAGATCGTCTTGGTATGAGTCAGCATTAGTAATACGCACATAGATAGAATTATTAATAATGTTGCAATAGCGTTAAAAAATAACATTCATTGTATAGTCAACTTTCGTTATTACATGTAACATGATAAATTAACAGATGATTTAATAGTGTTTATTGATACATTGAATTATGGGAAATGAAGAAAAAGAATGGGCTAGTTTGTTAGCTGAAATATTTGAGAGATTAACTTCCAAACATGCATCTATAACATATGAATTTAATAATATAACATTTGAAGGAACTAAAGTAGATACTGGAGATATGTCAATTCCTACTGGAAAAATATTAATCAATGGTAAGCTTACTATATCATCTAGCTAAATGAGTAAACTGTCAGCATCGTTATTGAAATCTATAAAATTTGGAAATGTATCGATATCAGATGATGGTAAAAAAATACTCGAATTAAGTTTTTCAGATACCGAAAAAACAATAAATATAATTGATTTTACTTCACATGTCCCGTCTTCATCTAACACATTAAAAAAACTAATTCAAGCTCGAGATTTTGCCATGTCATTAAATGAAAACAAAATAACGCTTAGCCTATGTCACAAAAACAGAACGATTATGAAACTTGGATATGGTGCGCGCCCAAAATTATCTAGATTAATTACTAAAAGCCACAACATAGAAATAATAAATTTAAGCGAACTGCGCAGATTGGATAAAAGAATACGATTGAAATAATCTAAATGTTTTTATTTCTGCTGCCTGTTGTCCAATAAACTACCTATATAAAAATAATTGTGTCATAACGGGTTTGAAGGGATTTGAACCCTCGACCTAATGCTCCGCAAGCAATTGCACTATCCATGCTATGCAACAAACCCGTTAGAAATATGATTTTTGATTTTTAAAATGTTTGTAAATTATTAGATTTTAGTCTTTATTATTAACAAAAATATAATTCATAATCATACCAGCTATTATTCCGCCAATAATTGGACCTACCCAATAAATCCAGTGGAATTCCCAAAATCCAGAAGCTATTGCAGGGCCCAATGTTCGTGCAGGATTCATGGAAGCACCTGTCAACGGTATGCCTACAAGATGTAATAAAAATATCATTCCGCCTATTGCAATACCATGAAATCCAGGAGCTGCCTTTTTGTGTACTGCAGTCATAAATATCACAGTAACCAAGAAAAATGTTAATATAATTTCTAACGACAAGCCTAAGATTGCATCGCCATGTAATAATTCACTCGGACCACCTTGAACTCCATAATTTACCTTAGCGCCTAATTCAGGCAAGATAAGTTTTAGAGAAAACGACGCAATTATTGCACCAATTATCTGACAGATTATATAACCTATTCCGTCTGCTATTTTAATTTTTTTAGTAATAATCATCGGTATGGTTACTGCCGGATTAATATGCGCTCCAGAAATATGGCCAAATGAATATACCATCAATCCTATAGCCGCACCATGTGCTAATGAAATTACAAATATTGTTTCTGTGGATAATCCATTTCCAAACACAGCTGCAGTCATAATTATAGATAATGGGCCAAAGAATACCAAGGCAAAAGTTGAGATCGCTTCAGCAAACCATGCCCTAATATTCATGTTAATTATAATTTTAAATCTACATATAAAATATTCGAATATATTGAAACATCGAATTGCGAGCTATCTTTTAATGTATATATAATATATATAATCAAAATATAAAATTATGATTAAATTGGAAATAGATCAACGTATGCCACATTTTGAATTGCTTAATTCTAACAATGAATTAGTGAATTCAGAAGATTTAGTTGGCAAGAATATTGTCATTTATTTTTATCCAAAAGATTTTACACCTGGTTGTACAACTGAAGCATCTGAATTCACTAAGAACTACAAAAAGTTCTTAAATAACAAAATACAGATAATTGGAATTAGTAAAGATGATCCGACTAGTCATAAAAAATTTTGTACAAAAATGAAAATTCCATATGAGCTACTATCAGACATAGATGTAACTGTTTCTAAACAATTTGATGTGTGGGGTAAAAAAAAATTCATGGGCAAAGAATACAATGGTATTTTACGAACGACTTTTTTAATTGATAAAAATGGCGTTGTTTTCAAAATATTTAAAAATGTAAGACCAAAAAATCATGCAGATGAAGTATTATCTGCATTTATTAACAGATAATAATATAACTCAAGAATGAGTTATTAAAAACCCATCATATATCAGTTGGACCTTTTTTTGTACTGGACTATAGCCATTCTATATTTTGTTGCAAAATATTGATTTGATGGAGCAGTATATCCAGGTGTTTTAATTTTTTGTTCATTCCAATTATTGGTTCTAATTTGTTCTACATACGGTATCTTTCTAGCATAGTATCTATTAGGAGATGCAGAATAGCCTGGAGTTTTAGTTTTTTGATCGTGCCAATTACCCATAGGAATTTTTTGTAATTCAGATTCTGCGTCATGAGGTTTTTGTGGAGTTGGTTTGGGTTTTGCAGGTTTAGTTCCTTTTGGCAATGTGCCATGAGGTTTTTGTGGAGTTGGTTTGGGTTTTGCAGGTTCGGTTGTAAGTTGTGAAGATAAATTAGATAATTTTTCTTCCAATTCTATAATTTTTGCTTCGAGATCTTTTTTAGTTAATGATTTTGATTTATGTTCAACCATATTTTTGTATCTAAAATAGATGTATTTATATGTGCTTGCAAATTTATTGTCTTAAAAATCATTATTAGATGGCTTCAAATTTAAGATGGTGCGAGTTTATTAATTATTGTTAATCAAATTTTATAAATAATGTCAACATAATAGATTTACAATGGATGACTTTGAGAAAGAATATCCTGGATTTGATTGGAAAAATACTCCAGCTTATAAACATCCAGGAGGTAAAGATTGTCCTTGTCCCAAACATGAATATATTCGAGAGCAAATAAATTTCACAAAGCAAGTTAATAAAAATCGTAAAGAAAATGCGAAAATCACCTTAAAATTTTGTCCAGAACACTATAAAGTATACATGGAAGAAGTAATTCCGTCTATGCCTTTGAAATATAAAATACTTACAAAATAGCATTAAAAATAGGTGCGATCAACATAGAGCATTTAACCCACATGCAATCAGATTTATGTTTTTATTGCAGATTTGGATCTGGAGGTCATAGTAAACCGAATGAAATTCCGCCCAACATGCACTAATTTAAAGTGGATTAATTAGGACTTTAGGTCTATTTGGAGTATCATGATGACATTTTTTGTTGCATAGTGGACATATTTTTCTATCTAAAAAAATGCATTGGCATATATGTGATTTTAGGTAACTTTCTGCAGACTTGTTATAGTTACCAGTACCATTACAAAATGGGCATGACGAAATAAATATTTCGATTTTGCCTTCGCCTTTACAAACAGCACATTTAGTTTTTTTTAACACCTACATGGGTAATATCGGCTTAGATTAAAATCTTCTGCAAATATTTATCAATGTATTAAATATCAAATGAATTAATGCCAATAGATGATATACATCAATATATAGATAAATTAGTGGAAGCTAACGAATTAAAAATAATTAAATCTAAAGTAGATGCAAATCTAGAGATTGCAGAAATTTTAAGAAGACATATGTATTCTCATGGACCGGCAATATTATTTCAAAATGTTAAAGGGTACGATATGCCAGTGTTAGGAAATGCTTTTGGATCATTACAGAGATTGAAAATAGGGTTAGAAACTGATGATTTTATAGATATAGGTAAACGAATTGTCGATATGACTAAAATGGATATACAGCCAGGATTTATTAATAAGATCAAAAAAATTCCAGAAATTTCAAAAATGGGAGATATTTTTCCAAAACAAGAAAAAAATGGTCCAATTAATGAAGTTTTTGTAGAAGATCCAAATTTAAATAAAATTCCAATTTTGAAATCATGGTATAAAGATGCAGGAAAATTCATTACTTTTGGTCTTGTGACTACAAGACATCCAGAAACAAATGTTAGAAATTTAGGGGTATACAGAATACAAATAATTGATAATAAGCATGCCATAATACATTGGCAAAAACATAAGCGTAGTGCACAACATAGCATGTTGCAAAAAAATAATGGTAAAAAAATAAGTGTTGCAATAATATTAGGTGCAGATCCAGCTACAGTTTTTGCTGCAGTGGCTCCAGTTCCAGAAAGTCTAGACAAATATATCTTTGCTGGAATTGTTAGGAAAAAGGGCGTGAAGATAACCAAATGCAAAACTATAGATTTAGATGTGCCATCAAACTCAGAAATTGTTTTAGAAGGATATGTAAATCCTGAAGATGTAAGAGAAGAAGGTCCATTTGGAGATCATACTGGGTATTACACTCCAAAAGATTTGTTTCCTGTATTCACATTGACGGGTATGATGAAAAAGAATAAGCCAATTTATTTGACAACTGTGGTAGGAAAGCCAGTTTTGGAAGATGCATACATTGGAAAAGCAATAGAAAGATCTTTTTTGCCACTAATAAGATTCTTACAACCAGAAGTAATTGATTTTTCCATGCCTTCTTCAGGATGGTTTCAAGGAATGGCTATTGTTTCAATTAATAAAACATATCCTGGTCAAGCCAAAAAAGTAATGATGGGATTGTGGGGTATGGGTCAGTTATCTTTAACTAAGATCATAATTGTAGTAGATCATGACATAAACGTTCACAAAATTGAAGATGTGATATGGTCTATCACAACAAGAACTGACCCTGCTAGAGACATGGTTATAATAAATAATGCACCTACAGACACTTTAGATCCTGCATCACCAATTGTAAATATGGGTTCAAAACTGGGGATTGATGCTACACAGAAAACAGTTGAGGAAAACTATAACAGACCAATTCCAGAACAAGTAATCGTAGATAAAAACACCAAAAATCTAGTAGACCTAAAATGGAGTCAATATTAACAATATTTAATAAAGTTATATAGGTTGTCCCTTTCAAATACATTATAACCTAATTGATGAATTGAATTTACTATTTTATCAGATGTGAGTTCTGTAGAGCGAGCACCTGTACATGACACTACTTCTTCACCAATTAAAGTGCCTCCAAAGTCATCAGCACCATACAAAAGAGCCAGCTGAGCCATATTTATTCCATTAGTCAACCATGAAGATTGTATATGGTTTATAAGTCCATCAAATATCAATCTGGATAACGATATCATTTTTAAAAGCGATATGCCTCCGATAAATGTTTTGACATGGTCTTTGCCTTGCAAAATAGTGTTATTAGATTCAAAACTCCATGGGATGAATGCCATGAATCCATGTGTCTTGTGTTGCAATTCAACAATTTTGAAAAAATGTTTAACAATGTCATAGATTGATTCTACATGGCCATACATCATTGTAGCTGAAGATGGAATTCCTATAGAATGTGCTTCGAACATTATTCTCAACCAATCATCACTTGATATTTTTTTAGGGCTAATTATATTTTTAACGTCGTCCATTAATATTTCTGCACCTGCACCAGTAAGAGATTGCAAACCAGATTTTTTGAGTCTAGACAATATTTCTTTAGCAGATGATCTTTCAACACGCGAAATCATATCAATTTCAGATGGAGAAAGTCCATGGATACCAATACTTGGAAATTTGTCATGTATCATTTTGAAGATATTTTCATAGTATTCTATACCAAGATTAGGATTGTGGCCTCCTTGAATGAGTACTTGACGAATTTTAAACATGTTCCAAGATTCTGTAATTCTAGATTTGATTTGATCTATGTTTAATGTGTATGAGTCTTGGTGCCCAGGAGATCTGTAGAAAGCACAAAATTTGCAATCTGTTATACATACATTAGTATAATTCAATATTATATTATTGACGTAGGATGCTTTGTTACCAAATCTTCGCTTAGATATGTAATTTGCAACCATACCTATAATTTGAGTATTTTCTGATTCTATTAATTTAATACAATCGTTGAATGATGGTTTAATATCAAGTAATACGTTTTCAAGAATATCTTTTTCGACATCATCAACAAACATTTTTTGATTCAATCATTTTTATTAAATACTATTTATATTTAATTCTTAATAGATATTGCAATGCATCAAGCTATTTTTAAGTATGTTGTAATAAGTGAAATTACATGGTAAGTGGACATCAAATTAGGTTAAATCGTATTCTAAGAAAAAATAAAATGTTTTGCATACCTATGGATCATGGCATTTCTAATGGGCCTATTAGCGGTATTGAAAATCCACACTCTATAATATACAAATGTCAAAATTATGGCATAAGTAGTATAATTATTAATAAAGGAATACTAAGAACTTTGCCATCTCCAATAAAAGTGGGCATTCTAGTACATTATTCTGCGAGCACATCACTTTCTGTATACCCAGATAAAAAAGTATTAACAGGAACTGTAGAAGAAGCTTTGCGATTAGGTGCAGACGGAGTGTCAATACATATAAACATAGGAAGTGAAGATGAACCAGAAATGCTAAAACAATTGGGTATAATTTCAGAACAATGCCATAAATGGAATATGCCATTGTTAGCCATGATGTATCCAAGAGGCAAAAATATCAAAAATCCACACGATGCAGACACAATTGCACATGTATCTAGAATAGGGGCAGAATGCGGAGCTGACATAGTAAAAACATTATACACTGGAGATGTAAACTCATTTAAAAAAATAATCAAATGCACGCCAGTACCTGTAGTGGTAGCTGGAGGTCCAAAAGCTAAGACAGAAATGGATATTTTAAAAATGACTGAAGAAGTTATGGATGCAGGTGCAATAGGTGTAACGTATGGAAGAAATATATTTTCACACAAGAATCCTGATAAAATGGTGAAAGCACTAACATCAATAATATTCAAAAAACAATCTGCCGAAGATGCGATTAAAATTGTTCACTAAGAAACTGATAATTGAACCGTCATCGTCTATTAACGATAGCAAAAAATTAAACGAGTTTTTATCAAAATTAAATGGTAAAATACAAATATTATCAATAGATCCAAACAAATTAATCGATTGTGATGTCAAATTCAAGACAATATCTACATCTATCAATTCAGAATATGTGATATTAGAAAATGCGGTCAAACAAATCAATGGTAAAAAAATAGGTAAAAAGATCACAGTAAAATCAAATTTTGACATAGATAAAATTCTAATTTTAGCGAAATCTGGTTTAGATTTTGTAATAGTCGATGTCCCTGATTGGAAAATTATCCCCCTAGAGAATATAATAGCAAAATTAACTAAAATCAACACAGAGATATTTGTTACAACCAAAAATATTGATGAAACATTCAAAATGTTTTCAATATTAGATAGAGGAGTAAATGGAGTTATTCTAAATACATCGTCAATAGAAGATGTTCAAAATGCGTTAATTCATCTAGATTCATTCAAACTTGAATTAAAAAAAGCTACGATAACGGATATAAAAGAAGTCGGGGATGGAGAAAGAGTTTGTGTAGATACTATATCAATGCTACAAAAAGGAGAAGGTATGCTAGTAGGGAATAATTCTAGTTTTTTGTTTTTGATCCATAATGAGTCGATTGG
The DNA here is from genome assembly GCA_020027255.1 of Nitrosopumilaceae archaeon. Lineage (GTDB taxonomy): Archaea > Thermoproteota > Nitrososphaeria > Nitrososphaerales > Nitrosopumilaceae > WTHC01. The sequence continues at coordinate 7,688 of JAHRAP010000039.1, forward strand.
ATCATCGTTTACCACTCCTAGACCTTTTAGGGTAAATGCAGGAGCTGTACATTGTTATACAATATCACCAGACAATACAACAAAATATTTATCAGAATTAGAAAGCGGACAAGAAATTTTAATCATAGATCATAATGGAAATACAAGAAAAATAGCTATAGGTAGATCTAAAGTAGAAAAACGTCCAATGATCATGATAAAAGCAATCATAGATGATGATGACTGTGATGAAAATGGCCACGGTGGTGTAATTGTGCAAAATGCAGAGACAATTAGATTTGTGAATGGTGACAAAGAAACGATATCAGTTACAGATCTCAAGAAAGGAGATAAAGTATTAGCGTATTTTAGAGTGTCTACTGGAAGACATTTCGGTACTGAAGTAGATGAATATATTCTTGAAAAGTGACTCGTTAAAGTTTACAGATCAAATTTGTGTCACAATAGCTGAAAATAACCCAGAAAAAATCAATAAAAAATTAGATCAAATACTATCTAGATCAAAATATGCAGAAATTAGATTAGATTATTTGAGGAATGATAAAGCGATCAAAACTACAATTAAATTAATCGGTAAAAAAATTAATAGATGTGTATGTACATTACGCGACAACTCAGAAGGAGGTAATTTTAATGGAAGCGAGGAACGGAGAATAACATTATTTGAAAACATTTACCATGCAAATCCATTTTTGATCGATGTAGAATTCAACATTATTAATCAAAATGAGAACATTCTCAAGCTCTTTAAATCAAAAAACAAATTATTGGTATCATGGCACGAATTGAATAATACTTCATCATATTATTGTTTAAAACAACAACTGCTCAAAATGAAAAAAATTTCAAAAAATATAAAAATTGTAACCATGGCAAATTCAAAAATTGATAACATTCGAATTTTGTCACTATACAAAATATCATCCAATATCAATTTGATTGCTTTTGCTATGGGAAATGTTGGAAAGGTGTCAAGGTTGATTTGTTTATATTTAGGCAGTCCTTTTACCTATGTTTCGTCAAATGGGAACATGGTGCCAGGACAATTCAAATTGAATGAGCACAAACTAATTTTCAATAATATTACACAATATTGATCTATATCTAATTAATACTATGAAATCATATGTTTATTGAATGCAAAGGTTTAATCTTTAATAATATTTTATTTAGTCATGATACACATACGAAATGATTATGATCAAAATAAATTAACAATTATTTTACCAGAAGCTGAGATTAGATCTGAACAAAAAAATTGTCCACTATGCCCAGGTAATGAACATATGACAAATCTATCCATAGTATCTTTAGTGGCAAAAGATGGAATGTTACAAAGACTTCAAGATAGTTATGACAGATATGTTAAAAATTGGACGATAAGAATTTTTGAGAGTAAAAATCCTATAGTGTCTACGAAATCAGACGAATGCTATAATGATAGACCACTATACAGAGAACCAGCTTATGGATATCATTATATCGTTGTTGCGTCATCGAATCATAATGAAACTTTTTCCACAATATCAATCGAACAGTGGTCGAATATTATTGTGATAATTCAAGATAGATTGAAATGGCTATATACACAAAAAAAAGTTACGTATGTAGCGATATATATAAATCAAAGAGAACAAATTGGATCTGATTTAATTCACCCTCATATCAATATGGTAGCATTTTCAATAATTCCACCAACCATAGAAAAAGAATCTAAGATATCACATAAAATTGTCAATGAAAAAGGCATATGTCCCATGTGTCAGATTGTGAATAAAGAGATTAATGGAGAACGTCAGATTTTACAAACTGACTCATTCATTGCATTTTGCCCGTGGGCATCGATATATCCATTTGAGTTTTGCATCAGTCCCAAAAAACATGTGTCCAGTTTTGCCCAAATAACACAAAAAGAAATTAGTGATCTGGCTTTAATATTACGTTCTACATTAGGCGGCTTATCAAAATCTAGAGAAAATCCACCATATGATTTAATATT
>JAHRAP010000042.1 GCA_020027255.1 Nitrosopumilaceae archaeon
TGATATTTCCTAGCTATGTAGTTTGAAGTTGCTACTACTCCACTACTGTTTCCTCCATTTGAAAATACACATATTATTACAGGTTTAGCTTTTATCTCCGGATTTCGTATTTCCTCGCATTGTGCAAAAAAATAATCAAAATCTATGTGCATTATTATTTTTTGCATTATTTTAATTAAAATAAAATATATAATAATTAAACTTTCATATTATTGTGTCTTATCCAATCCACACATCTCAATCTAAAATTAATATACGTACATCTGATATGACTACCGAAAAATTATATTATTGTATTTGCAGTGGAACGTTATTTCTTTTTTATAAAGACAAAGATCTATTATTAAATTGCTTTGAAGTTACTGAAACAGATCTAATAAACAAAATTAAAAATATAAATAATAAAAATAAGATTGATAAAATACTTGAAAAGTATGCACAAACCAATTTAAACATTAAATAACTGTTTTTAGTAGTTCATTTTAAGAAAATGAATGAATATGATAAAAAACCTACAGAAGCTGAAGAAATTTTTTTAGAATTCAAAAAAACAGAAGATCATTTAAAAGTATCAGATCTACAAAATAAAGAACGTTTGAAAGATGAATCCCTCGACAAAGGAATTAATCATGTTCGCAATGTGATTTTCATAGGTACAAAACCGATAATGACCTATGTTACGGCCACATTGACGCAATTGTCAAATCAACAAACTGTTACTATTAAGGCTAGAGGAAAACGTATAACACAAGCAGTAGATGTTTCGCAAATGATTATTCATAGAATGAATACTGTAGGGTATAAGCTTGGAGCTATAAGAATATCTTCTGATTTATTGACTTCGCAAGATGGCAAACAACGAAATGTTTCTGCAGTTGAAATAGATATCACAAAATCATGATCGCAGTTTTTATAATTATTATGTACGATTTAATAAACCGGAATAAATGAAAGGTAGTATTGTAGTAACTTCTCCATGAATTGTTGTTTGTTTTGCATTTCGAGCAACTTTTCCCCACGATATAGCTTCGTCTACTACAGCTCCACTAGAACTTCCATCGAATTCTTCTGATGTAGTTATGTAAACAGCGTAGTCTAATCCATTCTTATATTGATTCCACCATAATGTATGGTGTTTTGATATACCTCCACCTATCATAAATGCGCCAGATCGTTTTGCTTTAAACACTAAACCAGAAAGTAAATCGGCGTCTGTAGTTATATTTAACTTAAAATTTCTATTTTTTTGCATAAATAACCAAATTTGTGTACCTACAGCACCATCCATTATACCTGGAACTATTACTGGTATGTTATTTTTATATGCCCAATATAGAAATGACTCTTCCCCCATATTTTTGCCTATTATTTTAGATATGTCTGAAGTTGAAAATTCATTATTGTCTTTACAGATGCTATTTGACAAAAAAAATTGCATTTTGTCTTCGATAGTTTTTCCATAATTGTTAAACGGAATGAGAATATTACCTAACCTGTGGATTTTCTTAGTTGCTAATTCTCGATCATCTAATGCAAAATTACCTTCTTTATATGAAGAATAATATCTTGCAATGTCATGATCTAATGCACCACACGTTGTTATAATCACATCACACCATTTTTTTTTAATCATATCTTTAATTATTCCACGAAGACCTGTGGATATTATAGATCCAACAAACGAAAAAAATCTTAAGCATTTTTTATCATCTATCATTGTAGATAAAATATTGAAGCCATCTGACAAATTTTTTGATTGAAATCCACCAGATCTAGATAATTCAAGAAATATTTCATTTATTGTTGTATTTTGATTTATTGTTAAATCTTTCACATTATTTAATTTCATTAGATTACATGAACAAAATCAATCATATAAAATTTTTGAGATCGAAAACTTTTAAACACGTAAACGATAAATTTTATTTATTGAAAAAACGTATTCGTGCAGGTATTATTGGTATTGGTAATTGCTTTGCAGGTTTGTTACAGGGTATAGAATATTATAAAACAACCAAAAATCATGTAACTGGAGTAATACATGAAAAAATAAAACATTATTCTATTTTTGATATTGATTTTGTTTCTGGATTCGATGTTGGGAAGAACAAAATTGGCCAAAAACTAAGTGACGCCATTTATCAAAGTCCTAATCTTGTTAATTGGGTTCCGCATAATAAAATGCCTGAAACACAGGCAATTGTTCATGAAGCTCCAGTATTAGACGGTGTAGGGAAATGGGTCCAAAAACAAATAAATCCAATCAAAAATGCCAAAACATTAGATTGCATCGAAGATGAAATCAAAAAAACACTGAAAAAAACAAAAACAGAAATTTTAGTTTCATATTTGCCAGTGGGGTCGGATCTTGCTACGCAATTTTGGGCTAAAATATGCCTTGACACAAATACTGCTTTTGTAAATTGTATTCCATCATTTGTAGCATCAGATCAAAAATGGGCACATAAATTCATCACAAAAAATATTCCAATAATAGGCGATGATATCAAAGGTCAAATCGGAGCTACTATATTACACAGAACTATTGCTAAATTATGTAACGATAGAGGTACAGAAATCAAAAACATGTATCAACTTAATGTTGGTGGTAATACAGATTTTTTGAATATGCGAGAGTATGAAAGATTGACCAGCAAAAAAATCTCAAAAACAGATAGCGTACAAAGTCAGCTAGATAAAAAGTTACCTTCACATAGAATTCATGTAGGCCCATCTGATTACGTGCCGTTTTTAGAAAATACTAAACTCATGTTCCTGAGAATTATGGGGAATCAATGGGCTAATATACCATATACTATAGAAACACAACTTAAAGTAGATGATAAAGCAAATTCTGCTGGTATTGTGGTAGATGCTATAAGATTGGCCAAATTATCGTTAGATCGTAAAATAGGAGGACCGATTTTCCCCGCATGTGCATATTTGATGAAACATCCTCCCAAACAGATGAGTGATAACGAAGCTATGGCTTCTGTACAAAATTTCATTAATAATGTACATTAAAATATTTATAACTTCATGTTTATAATATAAATAAATCATTTTATTACATGGTGTATATCAATAAACTTGAAATATCTGGCTTCAAATCATTTGGTTTTAAAAACACTGTAATTCATTTTCAACCTGGATTAATTTCTATTTCTGGGCCTAATGGTTCTGGCAAAAGTAATATTTTAGACGCAATAATTTTTGCGTTAGGTGAAAATAAACCTAAAATGATGCGTGTAGATAAGCTACAATCACTAATACACGATATGAATAAAAATAAACATGGTGTAAGAACTGCCAAAGTAAATGTACATTTTGATAATACTGATAAAAAATTACCCATTGAATCTACCATTGTTGTATTAACAAGAGAATTAAATACTAACGGAGATAGTTTGTATTACATTAACCATAAAAAAATAACACGCACTAAATTTTTAGATATGCTTGATGTATCTAATACTAGCTTAAACCCATTAAACGCAATACAACAAGGAACAGTTACTAGAATTTCAGAATTTACAACTGACGAGACGAGAAAATCTATTGAAAATTTGATAGGCTTATCATATTTTGATGACAAAAAAGATAATGCATTAAAACAATTAGAAGAATCTGACAGAAAACTCGAAATATCATTAGCTCGAATGGATGAAATCAAAAAACGAATTAATGAATTGGAGTTTGAAATGAATTTAAAAAACCGTTATGAATTTTTGCAAGATGAATTAAATTATTTAAATGCAATTACTGTAACCAATAAACTTAAAAAAATTAAAAACAACATAATACTTGCCGAGCAAAAAAAATCATTCAACATGGACAAAAAGTTAAAATTGGAAAATAGCCATATGAGATTAAAACTAGAAATTGGTAATATTAAATTTGCAAAATCACAATTTATGAAATCAGCTAAGACTGATAGCATGACAAAAACTTCAATAGATAATAAATTAAAAAACACAATACAAAAATTTGAAGCAATAAATAGTGAAATTATTATTAGTAATAAACAACTAAATCAAACTAATAAGAAGATACCTATAATATCAGACCAAATTTTACAATTAGATCGAGACAAAGCTAGATTGAGCATCAAAATAAGTAATACTTCTAATTTGATTAAAAAAATTAATAATAATAAACAAAACACCGAGCAAAAAATTAATAATATCAATAAACGAATTTCACAATTAGTAAAATATCAAAATATTATTAATAAAGATAAGATAAACCTTGATAATAAAATACAAAAGCTTAATGATGATATTAATCAAATTAATTTACAACTAACAAAACTCGGTTTAAATTATAATTTTATTA
>JAHRAP010000003.1 GCA_020027255.1 Nitrosopumilaceae archaeon
TTTTTAATGCGTTTTCTCTATCTTGATTATTTTTAATTTGTGTGATGTTATTTAGTGTGTCTATAAATATTTTTGGATCTCTTAAATATTCTGGGTATTTAGAAATTATTCTATTGACATTTAGTGCCATACCGTCCATAAATATAGGATATCTAAAGTTATTTTTTTGAAATACGCATGCAATTTCTTGGGATCGTTCTACTGAAAATGCAGGTACGAATAATATTCCTTTTTTTTCCATTGTTTCATTGGCAAATTCCATCAAACCTTGTTCTGATTCTTCTCTTGGCATTTGCTCTGTCTGTGAATATGTACTTTCTGTGATCACGACATCCACTTCATCTAGTTCCAAATCTGCTTTGCTTAGAAGTCGTGAGCCATTTGGATTAATATCTCCAGTATAAAACAAACGTTTTTTTGCAGATTCTATTATTACAGTACTTCCACCAATAACATGACCAGAACATTTCAATTCGAAAATCAAATCATTTATTTTTATTTTGTTACCATAATCCATCATTTTTGAATTTCTCATCATAGAATCTATTTCATTATTGCCAAACAAACAAAAGTTTTTTTCGAGTTTTAACATATCTTCTAATAGCAATTTACTCAATTCTAGTGTGGGTGGTGTAGCATATACCTTATTGTGACCACTTATAAACAAAGATGGTATATTGCCCGAATGATCCAAATGTGCATGTGATAAGATCACAGCATCTATGTCTCTAGGTTTTACATGTAATGGATATGACGGGGCTTTTCCTCTTTTTCTGAGTAATACTCCATAATCCAATAAAAAATTCGTATTATTGTTACTAACTAGAAATCCAGATCTGCCAACCTCCATAGCTGCTCCAAGAATTTTAACTTTCATAACATGATTTTTAACACATCATATCTTAAAAGTTGTGCTTTATCAGATTATAATATATTTGTAATTTACAAAAGCTTTAATTAGTGTAATTTAAGATCCCAACCACATGGGAAGAAGCTTTCAAGAATGGCTAAATACACAAGATAAAAATGTAGTATCTAAAGTTAGAGCCGGTGACGAATCTAATAAACCACTACTAAACCAAATTAATTGGATTTGGGTAAAAAACTTAATGGATAAAAGAGCAGATCTTAATCCTACATCCGCTGAATTATTAGATTGGGTAACATCTGGACAAATAGATGCAATGAGAAAGTAAACGTGATTTTCACGTTATTATTTTTTGTTTTTTATTTTTAATTATTATATAATTTCTTTATTTGAATATTGGTTTTTGCGATCTTTTGTTTTTGAATTCTTAGTATAACCCTGTTATGAGTTTGCATTATCATTTAAATACTCACTGAACGTTGATCATTATTAGTGAAATAGATGCCAATAGCAATATTACCAGATGTAGACGAACAGAGATGTATCGGATGCGCACTATGTGTTGAGATCTGTACTTCTCTTGGCCCAGATGTACTTAGAGTAAAACCTGTTGAGGGTTGGAAACGTGGTAAAGCATTTGTTTTCTATCCAGAAAGATGCATTTCAGACGGTGCATGTATTGGAGTTTGTCCTACAAAATCTATATTCTGGATGAGACCAATGAATTATACTGCTGGACAACCAGTTCCACTACACAAAAACGGTGTTTTCATAAAAGGTTGGGCTGAAGACGCGGCACTATAAACAGTGCTTTATCTTCACCATTTTTATTATTTTTACCAAGTTTTTTTGATTATTTCTTTCGGAAGCAGTTTTGTAAAATAAGATATAAATGCATCGTCACGTTTGGTATATAATATAGAAAATTTGTTATTCTCAAAAAACTTTTTCCAAGTTGTTGTAAAAACTGGTAACAATTCTGGTTTGTGTTTAATATTTGCCATATCATAATGTGAAGCTGGATACACATCTGAAATCTCAACTGGAATTATTCCTAGAAATTGATTATATTGGCAAAATTGTATTAATCTAATTTTTGAAAATTTGGTTTTCAAGTGATTATATGTAGGTGATACATACATTGGTTTTACATCATTATCTGGGATTATCACCACATATTTTTTTTTGGTTTTGAATTTGCGTACAATCTTATGATACGACATAATCTCTGGTCTATATTGATCTTCATACGAAAATAAAAACACAGATTTTTTCTTAAATATTGGTGTAGATGGAATAAAATAATCATAATTACTACACATTGTGGAAATTATTTCGAATAGCTTAGGATGAGATCTCGCTTTTTTTATTACGTATTCCCATAACCGACCCTCATGTATTGCTTCTTTAACCCTGTCCACTTCTATTTTTATTGCAAATAAATTATGTAGAGCTATTTTTTTAACTAGATCATCTCTGTTTAACTCAATTAATTCTTTTGGTGTAAATCTGTTACATACATCGCAATTACATGCAAAGTATTTCATATCAGACAAATTTCTTGTTCTGTCATCTGTGATATATCGTCCATTTTTAGCATATAATACATATGATGCAGAATCAAATGTATCGCATCCTAAAGCTACTGATAAAGCAATAGTTAAAGGATGTCCAGAACCAAAAAGATGTAAAGGTACTGAATGTGGTATATACTTTTTGGCCGCAATAATGATATTTGCTAGCAATCTATATTTGTATGACACCATTAACTCTACAGGACTTCCTAAAGCTAGCATTTTGAATCCATATTTCAATAGAGATCTAACTGAATGCTGTATTAGATCTAAATGTTCGCTTCCTTGTATTGGCCCTGCCCATATTTGTTCACTTTTATTTTTTAGTACATGGCGAGAAATTTTGAGTGTATGTTCCACAAATAATTTAG
>JAHRAP010000009.1 GCA_020027255.1 Nitrosopumilaceae archaeon
AAACTATTAACAAGGAATTTATTTTTATAAATAATTGTCATTTTGATGGGCTTTTTGGTTTTTCTACTACTGCGACAAATTTATTAAAAAAACTGGGAAATAATGATTTGCTACTTTCTGCATATAAAAAACGTATGAGTGATTTTCCAGTACCTGGGAAATACACTCCTTCATTAAAAATAGCCCAAGAATTCACTTCAAGCTTTGAAATTATTTCAATTGAAGTATTTAATAATTCTCATGAAATATGTGACATAATAATTGAACATCCTTCATCTACATCATCATTCTCAAAGTCATCAACATCTACATCTCTAAAAATGGAGAAACAAACTGCTATGATAATTAATCCTGGACCAATAAATACTTCTACTTTTGTTAATACTCTAGAATCTCTTTGGAATTGCAGCTCTGTAATTGGTAATAATGGGATTGCTATATTGATCTCTGACTGCACTTCTGGAATTGGTTCTACTGCAATCAAATGTTTTGTCGAAAAAAGATTTAATATGGATTCATTAAAAGATCCAATTGAATATGTCGAAGGAATGGAAAATTTATTATTCCTTAATGAATTACAAAAAAAATTTAGAATTGGATTAGTATCTGTTTTACCGCATTTTTATTTGAATCAATTAAACATAATTCCATTTCAAAGTGGCAACAATTCAGTAAATTATATATTGAATGATAAACATGCTGGGGTAAAAATAACTGTGATATTTAATGCTAGTTGCATTTTATTACAATAATGGTATTTTGGGTATTGGGAAACATATTATCATCACCGCAATTATTATTATATATATTATTTTTCTATTTTTTGGCAATCTTGAAACATCATCTAAAATATCTATATTTGGATTTAGCGAGTGAAATAGCAAAATAAATATCCCCATCACAAAATATCCCATTATAAATAAAATAACTATGCTTGTATATGTTATTATTTTATGTATTTTATTCCCAAATACTGATCTGGCCATATGCCCGCCATCTAATTGCCATGCTGGGAGTAAATTTAAAAAAGTTATTAAAAATCCTAACCATGACGCAAACAATATTGGAGTCATTAATATATGATCAGTGTCATTTTTGAACATATCAAATATCATTAACATTATAAGATTTTCTTGCATCTCGATAATTTGGTGATTTGAAAATAAACTAGTTGATTTACTATCTAATATTGGAGCTGTATATGTTCCATAAATTAATACTATTATTGTTGCAACTAATCCTATAATTGGTCCAGCTACAGCTACATCAAATAATATTTTTCTGTTAATTGTTAAGCTTGTTGATTTGATGAAAGCTCCAAACGTTGGAATTCCTAATATCGGAATCCCTGGTATGAAATATGGCCATGTAGTTTTTAAACCATGAATTTTTGCAACAATCAAATGTCCCAATTCATGTGTGCCTAAAATACCGAGCAACGAAATAGTGTAAATAGATGCTACATGAATTGGATTGCCTATGTATAATAATGAGTTTATTTCTATTGTCTTGTAATACCCATCTATCATAACCAATATAATGACAATGATAAAGAGAAATCTAGGTGTCCATGATCTATACAAAAATTTTGATTGTTTAATTGGACCAATTTCATTTATTGCTATACGTAATTCGTTGTCAACTTTTCTCAGTCTACATGCAGCATGTTCTGTTTCTAGTTTCTTGGTTAATAACATAAATTTACATGTCACTTCAGCATCAATAATTGTAAATGTTAATTTATTTTGATCTATGATTATATTTGATACATTAAAAATGGAAGAAACAATTCTAATTATATGTTTTTGTTGGGCTATATCCACAAAATTACTAATTCGCACTCATATTTGTTTTTTGGTTTAAAATTAAATATTAGTTAACAAAATAATGTATATTGCAAATTGTATCCACATCTGTAGGGAATTACATAATACGAAATTGTAAGAATGAAGATCTACCTTCTGTGATAAACGTTAATGTAAAAACACTCCCAGAAAATTATTCAAATTACTTTTATGAGACATTATTAGCTGAATTACCAGAAGCGTTTTTGATAGCTGAAATCTCTTGTAATTGTATAGGGTATATAATGTGTACATTAGAATATGGGTTTTCTAATTTTAAAAAACTAGGCTTCAGAAAAAAAGGACATGTAGTATCAATAGCAGTCCTAGAAGATCATCGTAACCATGGTATTGGAACTACACTTGTATCTGAAGCGATTGTAGGTATGAAACTTAAAAAATGCGATGAACTCTATTTGGAAGTACGTTGCAGTAATAATACTGCTGTTAAGTTGTATGAAAGATTAGGTTTCGTAGTGAAACATCAACTAAAAACATATTATAAAGACGGAGAAGATGCATATCTTATGGCTATAGAATTTAACTATTAGATTTAAATAAATAACTCATCAATTTGTAATGATGGTACTCAAACAACGTATTCTTGGAACTGTTATTTTCTTTGCTTGCATAATTGCATTTTTTCTATATGCTTATTTGATAATGTTATCTGAATGGAGCCCAATTATATTGCAATTATCTATGTTGATGATTGCTGGTGGTATATTGGGCGCATTATCATGGTTAGGTTATACAATGGCTACAACACACCCATCAAAATCATTTATAACATCTGATGAAAACAAATGATCATTTTATTATATTTGCATCTATTGCTATTTGATAATATCTAGGCCCTATAGCTCTTACTATATTTGCATGTAGTATACTTGATTTAATTTTGGTGATGTTAAAATAATGTTTCACTGCACATTCAATTGCATTTTTCTTATTAGCATGAATATGACAATAATAATGAATAACGCCATTACTTTTTGTACCTAAAATAGCAGAATCAAGGAAACTATCTGATCTTTCAGGTAATAACATTAATGTTCTATCTGACATATCGTGTAATTCATTTATTATATCTGACGCATCACCACATATGGGGATCACATTCCCTACCATCTTATTTAATTTTAAATTTTTTTTGCATAGTCGTATTGCTTCAGGATTAATATCTATATTGTAGATATTGCATTTCTTTTTTTTGGCTATTAATATTGAAAACATACCTATGCCGCCAAACATATTGATTATATTTTCTCCATTTTCTGTTAACTCTGATATTCTGTTTCTCTCTGTTGACAATCTAGGTGAAAAAAATACTGTTTTTACATCAACATTAAATCTACATCCATATTCTTTATATTCTGTCTCAGTTTTATCGATACCAGCTAATAATTCTAGTTCTCGTGTCCTGAAATCTCCCTTCACTACAGATGATTGACGATATATTGATTTTGCTTTTTTAATTTTATCCAGTAGTACTTCTCCGATGATTTTTTTTCTATGTAATAAATCTTCTTGGATTCTAATTATCACAATGTCTCCAATCTGGTCAAATGATGAGAATACATTATCAATTTCGTATGATTGTAAAATATTTACCAGAGATTTTTTAAGGAATCTAGTCAATTCATGTAGTATAAATCGCCGTTTCTTTTTTGTTGTTTATCTAATCTGCTATTTGATTTATTCACTCTAGGTCTTTTGCTATTTTCGTCTCTTCGAAATGAAATATCTAAAGATTTTAGGAATTTGTTCATGGCATAAACCTTTGATAATGGTGTAGTTGCATGGCCGGAGATATTGGGCACCCCATCAAAAATAACTATTGAATCTGAAATTAAATCTATTAATTGTAAGTCATGATCTATTACAATTGCAGCTTTTCCATAATCCCTTACAAATTTTTGAAGAAATTTTGATACCGTTATCCTATCTTCTACATCTAAAAATGCAGACGGTTCGTCTAAAGCAAACAGATCTACTTTCTGTAACAGTGTTGTAGCTATTGCTACTTTTTGTAATTCTCCACCAGATAAATTATTTATTGATTTGTTATATAATTTTTTTATTTTTAACGAGTCTAGAATTTGCTTTTCTTCATTACCATCTATGTTATTATTAATTTTTTCTATTATTGTTAATACATCTACATCTACACTATTTGTGAGATATTGTGGTTTGTATGAGATTGATATTTTCCTGTCAGCTTCACCATGATCTGGTTTTACATTACCGGTGATCATTTTTAGCATAGTAGTTTTACCTAGTGCATTTGCTCCTATCACGCCAATTATTTCTCCACGTTTAATATTTCCTTTATCTATCTCTACAGAGAATTTCTTATAACTCTTAAATAGATTAGAATACTCCATCAATATTTCGTCACTATGAAATTCATTAACGGCTAGTGTTGGATCAAAAATAAACTTTTTGTCACGAAATCTTACATTTTCGTTAGGCAGGTACCCATCTAAAAAAACATTAATTCCTACTTTGGTTGATAATATTCCAGATACTATGCCATAAGATCCTGGCTCTCCGTACATCACATCTATATAATCGCTGATGTAATCCAATAAAGTTACATCGTGCTCCACTATCATCACAGTTTTTCCAGATCTAGCTAAATCCCTAATTATCCTTGATACTTTTGTGCGTTGGTATATGTCATTGTATGAAGACGGTTCATCAAAAAAATACAAATCTGCATCTTTAGATATTGATGTCGCTATAACTAAACGTTGTAATTCTCCTCCACTAAGTTCATTGACATTTAATTCTATTGATCTTTTTAAATTTAATTCTTTTATTAGATGATTACTCATTCCTGTTTCATCATATTTTTCAATTAATTCTTTGCCAGTACCACGAAATGTTTCAAGCAAATTATATACTTGTTGAGGTTTAATAGAAATTTTAATTTGTTTTTCACGTAGCTTTTCAAAATATGATTTAAACTCTGTACCTTTATAGTATTTTATTATGTTTTGCCAATCATCTACTTGTGTATGATAATTACCAAGATTTGGAATTAATTTGCCAGACATAATGTTAATAACTGTACTTTTTCCCATGCCGTTTCTACCTAGCAGTCCAGTCACTTCGCCTTTTTTTAATATTGGTAATTTATATAATCTGAACGAGTTTTGATCATATTGATGAATTTTATGCTCAGACAATTCTGACGCTAAATTCACAATGGTTATTGCATCAAATGGACAAACTTTTATACATATGCCGCACCCATTACATAAATCTTCATCAATCTGTGCTTTTTTTATATTGTCATTTAATGTAATGCAATCTAAGCCTGATTTATTTACTGGGCAATATTTTATACATTCTAAACCGCATTTTTTGGGTTGACATAAATCCTTATCAAGTACTGCTACGCGATGTGTCATGAATTATTATTGCCTATCCTGATTTATAATTCTTGGATATTGATTAGTTACATTAATAGATTGGGTATATTAATACTATAGTCAAGCCGGTCATAGCAATGGGGTGCGACCCAGCCTCATTCCGAACCTGGAAGTCAAACCCATTGTCGCTATTGTGTTACTTAGGTGCGCGAGCTCTTGGGAAGCAATAGTGCTGGCATTTTGTATGATGTTTGTGGCATTTGGTTATGATGATTAAATTTGCTATAATTAGCGAAAATAATAACAACAAAAACAGAGATTGATTTAATGTGTTTTAATTATTTGTTAGATAATCTATGGTTAATCTAACCCCAAATCCTGTAGCCCCGTTTGAATTATATGATCTGTATTTAGTAGACGGTTGTATCCATGACGTTCCAGCAATATCTACATGAATCCACGGTGTGTTTTTATTTATTGAATGTGCCAAAAAAGCTGCGGCAGTTATAGTCCCAGCAGCTCCTTTTGGACCTATATTTTTAATATCTGCGATCTCTGATTTTATCATATCCATATAATCATTATTAAGTGGAAGTTGCCATATTTCTTCATTACATCTTTTAGATGACTCGCTAAACTTTATTGCAAGATCGTCATTATTAGTAATAAACCCTGCCACATTAGTACCAAGTGCAGTTATACATGCTCCTGTTAAAGTTGCAAAATCGATTATTGTTTTTGGGGAATATTTTTTTTCTCCATATGATATGGCATCAGACAAGATTAGTCTGCCTTCAGCATCTGTATTGATAATCTCTACCATCTTCTCGTTATACATTTTAATTATGTCTCCAGGTCTATATGAATTACCCCCAGGCATATTTTCTACAGAAGGGATTATTCCAACTATGCTTGTTGATAATTTCAATTCTGATACTGCTTTCATGATGCCTAAAACAACACAACCTCCGCACTTGTCAAATTTCATTTCTTCTAACTTCTCACTAGGCTTTAGTGATATTTCTCCAGTGTCAAAAGTAACTGCTTTTCCAATTATGATTATTGGCTTAACATTTTTTTTTAAATTATACTCTAACACAATCAATTTAGGTTCATTTTTACTACCCATGCCAACAGATGTTATACCGTTAAATTTTTCTCTCTCTAGACATTCTTTCGAAATAATACGACATTTAAGTTTGTTATTTGTTATTGACTTTGCAAATTTAGCCATTGTAGAAGGATAACAATCATTAGGAGGCAAATTAGCAATATCTCTAGCAAACATAACCCCCATGTTTACTTTCTGTGTTTTCATGACAGTCTTATTGATTTCATTATTATGAATCAATATACATAGCTCAGGTATCTTTTTTGTATTGCTTTTGTATTTATCAAAATTATACATTGACAGCTCTGCACCTTCTACAATAGAAACCACGAATTCAGCTTGGACATTTTTTGGAAGTGATATTGTATATTCTGGCAGTTTCATCTTTTGTATTTCCCTGGAGATCTTACCTGTAGAATTCCTTATTATTTCTGCATTGGAATTTTTTCGGAGACCTAAACCAATCAATATAATTCTCTCGGCAGTAATTAAACCATGAGTCTCTATAATTCTTATTTCGCCTTCTTTCCATTCTGTGTTTGATATTGTTTGTTTTATTGTATTTCCAACACGTCCATGTATTTCATTAACCCAATCAGGGATCTCATCTTCATAAATAAAATGACATAGTGCTTTTGTCTTTTTATGTAGATGGTTTTTAATCTCAGTTATTATTTTCATGCTAAAAATGGTCTCTTACTGAGAGATATTATTTGTTGCGTTACTATGTGAACTAATATAAATTCATATGTTATGAATAATACTAAATTCAAATACATGAACGATCATAACAAATTTGAACAATAATATAATATTTGAATTTAATATTATTTACAAAACGATACATTTCATATATTTTTATTATTTTTTCAATAT
>JAHRAP010000044.1 GCA_020027255.1 Nitrosopumilaceae archaeon
TTTCAGAGGAATTATATGAATTGGCGTAAAATAAAGATTAAATTTACTGGTAGTTGTATTACTTGTAATAAACCAATTAATAGCGGCGAAATAGGACTTTGGGCTAAAGATATAGGAGTAAAACATATCAAATGTGTTGATGACGAATATATAAATTGCATAATTTGTAAGGCTCAAGTTTTTTGCTCCAAATGTGAATTTCGTGATCACTGCAATACGCAAGTTATCTCTCAGTGCATATGTCAAAATTGTATTACTAAAAATAAACTTATGAACATGTATAAAAAGTCACTACAAAATATTAAAATTTAACCATAAACAAAAAATGTATATGGCTGAAACAAAACCAAAAAATGAAAATAGAATAATTATAAACAATGACGATGTGGTAAAAACTACTTACCACGTGCCTGACTACTCTCCAAACCATATTTTAAGTCCTGAATTTGAAGGTAAATCAAATTACGAAATGGGGATTCAAGATCTTATCATTGATTCAAATGAAAAACTAAAGAATTTGACTCATACTAAATCATCATCATCTGAAATACATCATCTAGTTGAAGATCTAAAAACTTTAAACTGTTTGTATGAAAATTATTATGTTGGCATGAATGTTTTTAGAACTGCAAAAGGCGGGCGTGACAAACTACGAGTATGAAGTTACATGGTAATTGTGTTTGTTATATAGGTGAATGATAAGATGTCTTCGCATTTTGATAAAATCAATGAATTGTCGCAAAAAATTAAACAAGCCAATGATGGTGGCGGCAATAATAGAATCGAATCTCAACATGATAAAGGTAAATTAACAGCAAGAGAGAGATTGGATGTTTTGCTAGATCATGATAGTTTTGTTGAACTAGATAAATTAACCACTCATCACTACCATGAATTTGATATGCAAAACAAAAAATTTTTTGGAGATGGTGTTATTACTGGATACGGAAAAATAACTGGCAGACAAGTTTGTGTATTTGCATATGATTTCACTGTACTAGGAGGCACATTAAGTGATATGGGTGCTAAAAAAATAACAAAATTGATGGATCATGCTATAAAGATAGGTTGTCCTATTATTGGAATAATAGATTCTGGCGGTGCAAGAATACAGGAGGGTATATTAAGCTTAGATGGATTTGCCGATATTTTTTATCATAACGAATTAGCATCTGGAATAGTGCCTCAAATAACTGCAAGTATTGGTCCGTCTGCTGGTGGTGCTGTTTATTCTCCAGCTATGACTGATTTTGTAGTTATGGTTGACAAAACAGCTAGTATGTTTGTCACTGGACCAGATGTAGTTAAAACAGTACTCGGAGAAAATGTATCCTTTGATCAATTGGGTGGTGCCATCACTCATGGTACAAAGAGTGGCGTAGCGCACTTCGTAGCACAAAATGAATTCGAATGTATGGACTACGTTAAAAATTTGCTTGCATTTATACCTCAAAATAATACTGATACCCCATCAATTATCTCTAATAACGATGATCCTCATAGAATTGATAATAATTTAATAAATCATATCCCTAAAAATCCTCTACAACCATATGACATCACTCAAATCATTTTGTCCATTTTAGATAACAACCAATTCTTTGAAATCCACAAACTGTTCGCACAAAATATTTTGGTTGGGTTTGGAAGACTTCACGGTAGATCTATAGGTATCGTAGCAAATCAACCAATGTATTTAGCAGGTGCCTTAGATATAGATTCATCAAATAAAGCTGCACGTTTTATTCGATTTTGTGATTGCTATAACATACCAATTATAACTATAGTGGACACACCAGGATATATGCCTGGAACTGACCAAGAACATAACGGAATAATCAGACATGGTAGTAAATTACTTTATGCATATTGCGAAGCTACAGTGCCCAAAATAACATTAGTGATAGGAAAAGCATATGGAGGTGCATATATTGCAATGGGAAGTAAAAACCTCCGAACTGATATAAATTATGCATGGCCTACAGCTAAAATAGCTGTATTGGGCTCTGATGCTGCAGTACGAATAATGAATAGAAAAGATCTTGCTGACTCTAAAAATCCTGAAGAACTAAAAAAACAGCTTACAGATGATTTCACAGCCAAATTTTCTAATCCATATGTGGCAGCTTCTCATGGCAAAATAGATTCAGTAATTAATCCTTCTGAAACAAGACCTATGTTGATTAAAGCGTTGGACCTACTTGCAAATAAAAGAGATAAACAACTACCTCGTAAACATGGTAACATTAATTTATAAGTGATAAATCATGATCAAAAAAATTCTTATAGCAAATCGAGGCGAGATAGCTCTCCGTATAATCAAAACATGTAACGTTTTAAATATAAAATCTGTTAGCATATATTCTGACGAAGATGTTAATTCTTTACATGTCAAAAAATCCCACGAATCATATTATGTTGGTAATGCTCCTCCAGCACAAAGTTATCTGAACCAAAAAAAGATTATTGAAGTAGCATTATCATCTGGAGCAGACGCAATACATCCAGGATATGGATTTCTTTCTGAAAATTCTGACTTCGCTGAACTTTGTGAAAAAAATAATCTGATTTTCATTGGTCCATCTTCTAATTCCCTGAAGTTGTGTGGAGATAAAATGAAGTGTAAAAAAATAATGAAAGATGCAGACGTTCCAACTGTTCCTGGAAGCTTTGATCTAGTCAAAGATGTTGAAACTGCACTAGATAATGCTAATAGTATAGGCTACCCAGTCTTATTGAAATCTGTTTTTGGAGGTGGAGGAAGAGGTATTCGTTTGGTAAATAATGATAATGAACTTCGAAACGCGTTTGAATTAGCTGCCAAAGAATCAATTACAGCTTTCGGAAAATCTGCATTGCTTGTAGAAAAATTCTTGCCTAAAATTAGACATATAGAATTCCAACTAGCTCGTGACCAACAAAGTAATACTGTGCATATCTTTGAGAGAGAATGTTCTATACAAAGACGACATCAAAAATTAATTGAATTATCTCCATCCCCAGTAGTAAACCAAAAAGTCAGGGATGAAATAGGCCAATTAGCAATAAATGCTGTTAAAGCTGTAGAATATAGTAATCTTGGAACTGCAGAGTTTCTTAGATTGGATGACGGCACATTCTATTTTATTGAAATTAACGCAAGATTGCAAGTAGAACATCCTGTAACTGAATTAGTATCTGGACTTGATCTGGTTAAATTACAAATAGATATAGCTAATGGCGAAAACATACCATTTAAACAAAGTGATTTGAAACTTAATGGATGTGCAATAGAATGCAGAATTAACGCTGAAAGCACCTTTTTAGATTTTGCACCTTCTACAGGATTGGTGAACGATGTTATTTTACCATCAGGGCCAGGAATAAGAACAGACACTTATCTATACCCACAATGCACAGTATCTCCATTCTATGATTCTTTAATAGCCAAATTAAATTCTTGGGGGCAAAGTTTTGATCAGGCGAGAAAACGAATGGTTAACGCATTGATTGATTTTCATATTCTAGGCATAGACACATCCATATCTCTATATAAAGTGATTCTCAACAGCAAAGAATTTATTAATGGTGATTTGTCCACTGACTTTCTTGATAGATTTAATATTTTAAATAGACTGAAAGATAGCATGAAAAATGAAACTGCATCAAAACAAGATGTAGCATTGACTGCAGCTGCATTACACTCTCTATTGTACAATTCTAAAATATCTAACGATCATAAGCAAAATACAAATTGGGATCATCGGATGTATGGCTTATGATTGAATATAAAATAGAAGATGTTGACATGATCTCTCATGTAGATATAGTTAAACAAATATCCAATAATGAATACATCATCAATATTGACAATACTGAAAAAAATATCAATGTGATTAACATATCTGTTGATTCTATGGAGTTCATGTTAGATAACATGTATCATAGTGTGAAATATATAAAAAAATCAAGTTCCAAGATAGAATTAGTAGCAGATGGAATACCAATTATGTTGACTACTAACAACAAACTTAATGATATTGTTTATAAAAACTCTGGAGGCTCAGTAACTAACGCGCAAATAAATCTAATTAGTCAAATCCCAGGAAAAGTTATTGCAGTAAAAGTTGATGAGAATGACAAAGTCAAAAAAGGAGATCTTGTTTGTGTATTAGAGTCAATGAAAATGCAAGTCTCTGTTAAATCTCATAAAGATGGAATTGTGAAGAAAATCAATATCAAAACTGGATCCGCTGTAGCTAAAAATGATATAATTGCAGAAATAGAATAATTAATTTAATTATTTATTCTCCAAAAACTTCTTTATTTCATTATAGTTTGGTTCTACTAAAGGATCGTCTGTAATCCAAATATATGTAATTAATCCTTTTTCATCTATTATATATATTGATCTTTTAGCTGCATTGTAATCTTTTATATGCAAAAGATCACGCATTAAAACTCCATACTCGTTTATTGTTTTGCTATTGTAGTCTCCAAGAATAGGAAATTCTATGTTATATTTATCTGCGAAAGCTTTGTTGGCAAAAGGCCCATCATTACTTATGCCAAGTATTTGTACATTTAAGTTTGATATATACTGTAAAGATTGTTGAAATGTGCATATTTCATTTTTACACACTGGTGAGTGTGCCGCCACAAAAAAAACCAACATAATTTTTTTGCCTTTAAACTCGTCTGTCTTCCTTACCTTTAATTCAGTATCTACTAATTCGAACTCAGGAGCTATATCTCCAATTTTTAATGCCATGATTAAAATTATATCATCATGTATATATCAATTGTTTTAGTAATTCGTAGTAAATAGATTTTTATATAATATATTAGGTTGTTAGCTGCTTTGGTAGGAGAAATAGTAAATGATTATAGTAACATTTTGATGATGTTTGGATTTGCTATAATTGCTACGGCCCCAGCTTTATTATTATCTAAAATGATATCTCCTAAAAGACGTAATAATCCTGTTAAATTTCTACCTATGGAGTGCGGCCAGGTTCCAAAAGGTGAAGGAAGAACACATTTTATGATGCAATATTATGCTTATGTTCTTATGTTTGTAGTGTTTGATGTTATGGCCATTTTCTTATATTCGTGGGGAAGCACAATCTTAAATCTAGAAAGAACTGCCACCCTGCCAATAATTATATTTCTTGGAATCATGTTTGCTGCAATGGCTTTTGCATTATATCAATCCAAAAGGCGTAATATATGGTAATTTTTTATAGTATGGCAATGTACACTAGGGTGAGTTTGATTTGCTAAAAGATCTTGTAATACCACAAAATGCTAATGCGTTTGTTTCTAAATTGGGCGATATTTTAGTTAAAGCAATAGACCAGCCATTGGGATATGCCATTAATTGGGGCCGTATATGGTCGTTGTGGCCAGTGCATATAGAAACTGCGTGTTGCAGTGTGGAGTTTGGAGCTGCTTCGAGTCCACGCTATGATGTTGAAAGATTTGGAATAATAGAAGCCTTTGGATCTTTGCGACAATGTGATTTAGTCGTAGTACAAGGTACAATAACACGTAAAATGGCTCCACGACTTAGATTAGTATATGATCAAATGCCAGATCCAAAGTATGTGATCGCTATGGGTGCATGTGCAATAACTGGAGGATTGTATTTTGATTCATATAACGTGTTACCTGGTATAGATGGAGTTTTACCAGTGGATGTTTATGTTCCTGGATGCCCTCCAAGGCCAGAAACACTAATACAAGGATGTATGCTTCTTCAAGAAAAAATAAAATGCATGCAAATTAGGTAAATAAAATGAATAACGAGATGCCAAACAAAACAGAAGCAGACCATAACAAAAATGTATCACAAAATAACAACAGTAGCAAAATAATTAAGAATAGTGCAGATCTTCCTGAATTTGAAACGAATATTGCTAATATGTTGTTAGACAAATTCGACAAAAAATTAAAAATAATTTTCATAAAAAAAAATAGGATTAAAGTTGATGTACACAAAGATAACATTGTTGAAATCGCAAAATTCATTAATCAAAATTTGAAATTTGATCATGCAGAATCAGTTACTGGTGTTGATCGACCTGAACAAAACGAAATTGAAGTTGTTTATCATCTTGGCTCTTATGATCCGAGTATTTCTAACCAAATCTTAGCTTTATCTACCAGAACAGTCAGGGAATCTATTCCAAATCCTGGTTTTGATAAGACTAGGTTGCCCAGTCTCAGAGATGTATTTTATAGTGTAGAATTTCATGAAAGAGAATGTTTTGAAATGTTGGGAGTGTATTTTGAGAATCATCCTGATAATAGAAGATTATTATTGCCAGAAGACTGGGCAGATTTACCTCCTCTTAGAAAGGACTTCAAAATAAAAGGGAGATGAAAAAATGATTTCTAAGTTACCACCTGGAATTAAAGTGGAACAAAAAGGAGATAATGATAAAATAATGACACTTAATGTTGGTCCACAACATCCTGGTTCTGGACATATGCGCATTATAGTCAAAATTGATGGAGATTATATAGTTTCATGTGATCCAGATCCTGGTTACGTGCATCGAGGAGAAGAAAAAATGGCTGAATATAGAAACTACATAACTAATATACCTCATCTCGAAAGACCAGTAATACACGATTCATGCAATATATTATATCCATATTGCTTAGGTGTGGAAGAAATACTTGGTATTGAAGTTCCAGAACGAGCAAAATATGTACGTGTGATAGCTTCGGAATTAAACAGATGCGTTTATACTTTGTATTGGCTTGCCATATATGGTATTTTCCTAGGTCATTCTACTATGTTTATGTGGCCTGCTGGAGATAGAGAATTATTAATAGATTTATTAGAAAAATTGAGCGGTGCCAGAGTTACTCACGCATATTTTGTTCCAGGAGGAGTGAGAAATGATATGCCATCCAATTTTGAAGACGTGTGTTTAAGACAAATAAATTATTTTGAAAAAAGAATAAAACAATATGACTCGATCTTTTATAGTAACCCCATTCTAAAATCTAGAACTATTAATACTGGAGTACTGAGGCAAAATGATGCTATTCGACTTGGATCTACTGGCTCTGTTTTACGTGCTAGTGGTATTGATTTTGATCTACGTAAAAAAGAACCTTACGATGTATATGATAATCTAGATTTCCAAACTAACGTACTAAAAAGTGGAGATTCATATGCTAGATCTAAAATACCATGGCTAGATATGCTGGAAAGCTGTAAGATTATTAGGAACGCACTTGAAAAAATTCCAAAATCTGGATCTGTACGGGTTAAATTAAAACCAAACCCAAAAGCTGGTAACGTTGAAACATACAAAAGAGTAGAATCTGGAAGAGGATCTCTCGGCATGTACATAATTTCTAATGGTAAACCTGAACCATATAGAGTAAAGATAAGTGTAGGTTCATTTAGAAATCTTATATGTCTCCCATATTTATTAAAAGGTGAAAAACTTGGAAACATGCCTGCGGTTTATTGGAGTCTAAATTATTGGCCTGTGGAAGCTGATAGATAGATGTCAACAATAGCGCCAAAATTCAGATTAGGATACTTCATCAAGTCTTTATTAGATAATATTTTTTGGATAATTATTTTACTTACTCTTATTGGGATACCTGCAATACAAGTAGCGCTATTTTTTATAGATTTACCAGTAATAGATGGCGAGTTACTCACACCATTCCTTGCTTTAACATGGTTGGCAGATCCATCTCGTACATTACCAATAGTTAAGACTTTGATGCAAACAGATTTTTTTAAAATTGCTGTATTTCCTGGATTTGGTTTTGCTGCTTTACTAGCTGCAGGAACAATATTCATTGAACGAAAGTTATTAGCAAAACTTCAATTGCGAGTAGGTCCTTTTTACTGTGGTAAAATTGAAGGCATTTTACAACTTATGGGTGATGGACTAAAACTAATATCTAAAGAAATTATAATACCAGCTAAGGCTGATAAACCTATATTTTGGGTCGCACCATTATTATTTGTAGGAACAGCAGCTGCATTTATTGCATTAATACCTGTATCACCAGGCTGGGTAATTGCAGATTTGGATGTGGGACTACTTGCATTTTTTGCTATAATTGGATTTTTTCCAATTATAACAGTTTTATCGTCATGGTCTGCTAATAGCAAATTTCCTTTTATTGGTGGTATCAGAGCATTACATCAAATGGTTTCGTTCGAAATTCCTTTAATATTATCACTATTAGGAATAGTAATTTTGACAGGCTCATTGAATTTATCAGAGATTGTAGAAAGTCAATATAATTTTCCGTGGATAATATTTATGCCGATAGGAGCTATAGTTTTCTTTATAGCTATGTTGGCAGAGCTTGAAAGGATTCCATTTGATTTACCAGAAGCTGAAAGTGAAATTGTTGCTGGGTGGCTTACTGAATTCTCTGGAATGATGTATGGCCTTGTGCAATTAGGTTCATATCTTAAATTATATGCCTTTGCTGCCCTTTTTGTTGTACTGTTTTTAGGTGGATGGAACGGTCCTATGATAATACCACAATTTCCACAAGAAATAATTACAGACGGAATAGAATTAGGACCTATCTCTGTAACCATTCCTGGATTGCCTTTATTTACACCTGAAATGCTGAACGGAACATTTTGGTTCACAATCAAAACGGTTAGTGTAATATTTTTTATTTTGATACCACGCGGAGTATTTCCAAGGATAAGAATAGACCTTCTATTGCATATTGGATGGTATAAACTTATAGGATTGGCATTTGTTAACATCTTTATATCGTTAAGTCTATTATATGCTGGAGTCTTAGGTCCTGGCGGAATGATGTTATAATGGGTACTGCAAGCGGAATAATTAAAGCATTGAATTCTGGAATCAAACATCTCGCAATTAAAAGATTTACTTTAAGATATCCTGAACAAAAATTGAAATTTGTTGGAGATGGATACCAATTTGATCCGGTGTCTGGAGTTGGAATAGCTGGTCTCAAAGGTAGACATATGCTTTTTCACGATAAATGTACTGGATGCCAATTATGTTCTATAGCATGTGAAGGTATTGCAGAAGCTATTGCAATGGTCAAGGTAGATGAAAAATGGAAACAAAACAAAAAATCAATAATGCCTCAGATTGACTACGGCAAATGTGTATTTTGTGGTCTGTGTGTAGACGCATGTCCATTTTACGCTTTGTATATGACCAATGATTATGAATTGTCCTCTTTCAGCAAAGAAGGATTAATTTATACACCTGCTCAATTACAAGTCAAACCAAACATTAAACAAGATGCAGAAATAAAAATAAGTGATAGAGGTGCAACACATGGCTGATATTACTTTTGTAATGATTTCGGTATTCACTGTAGGGTGTGCAATAGCATCTTTAGAGCTACGCTCATTAATTTATGGTTCTATATCGTTGATGGGATCTCTTCTAGGCATTGCATTTTTTTTCCTATTGCTAGATTCTCCATTTGTAGCAATGTTTCAAGTGGCTGTTTATGTAGGATCCATAGCAGTACTAATTTTATTCACTGTAATGCTAGTTAAACGAGAATTGATCTTTAACAAGATTGAAGATCCTAAAAGAAAGTACGCTGGATTGGTATTAATGTTAGTTTTGATCACAGGGATGGGATCAGTTATAATTGATTCTGGATTAAAATCTGTAGATACTAATACAACACCAATAGATTTTGGTGAAATTGGAGAAGATTTTTTGACTTATTATTGGCCAGCATTAATAATTATGGCGTTGATATTATCTAGCTCGATTACTGGCGCCCTTGTTTTGGCAAGAAGAGAGGATATTGAAAATGAACAACACTCTGATTGATTTTGTTATAGTTTCAATAACGCTACTGAGTATTGGAATTTATGGCCTTGCAGTGAAACGAAATGCTATTAGAATGCTTTTCGCGATAGAAATAATCATTAATGCCGCAAATTTAAATTTAATTTCGTTTGCTAGATTTTTACCTCACAGTGGGGGACAAACATTGGCATTATTTTCTATTGCTATAGCAGCCGCTGAAGTTGCAGTTGGACTATCTCTAATAATAGTAGCTTATAGAATGTACCAAAATGTGGACATTGCAGAATTCAGGAGCTTGAAAGGTTAATGGAATATCTAGCCTTACAAGTAGTATTTTTGCCTTTATTATTATCTCCTTTGGCATACATATTAGGTAAAAAATTTGGTCCTAGTGCTACAATGTGGTTTACATTCGGCATCCTCATTTATTGTACTTCGCTTATAATCCATCAATTCGTGATCGGTGATTATGAAGAACATTATGCGTGGACAGAACAATTCGGAGAATTCGGATTTTTATTTGACGGGTTGTCTTCTATATTTGCAATAATCATTTATCTCTTATGCACTATACTTGTATTATATTCTAAACCATACATGATTCATAAATTTCAAGAAAATTTTGAACTAGAAAATAACAACGAAAAGCAATCAGAATTACAAAACAAACAAACTGTGATTATTCAAACAAATCAAACAAACTACGTTAATAAAAATTCTGGCGTATATTTTGCATTATATCTAGTATTTGCTATGGGTATGTTAGGGACAGTATTAGCAACTAATTTGATAGAGTTCTATGTGTTTTTCGAAGTAATGCTAATACCTGCATTTTTTTTGATTGCATTTTATGGAGATGGTAATAAACGCAGAATTTCATTGATGTTCTTTTTTTGGACACATGTGGGCGCAGTAATACTACTTCTAGGATTTCTGACAATTGGTCTTAGTATAGGAAGTTTTGATTTTGTAGATATTGAAGAATCTCAAATACCTGAAGACGTTTTATTATTATCTGCTGTTGCTATTATCATAGGATTAGGAGTTAAATTGGCAGCTTTTATGTTTCATATTTGGTTGCCTTATGCACATGGATCTGCACCCACACCAATAAGTGCTTTGCTATCTCCTGCTATGATAGGAATAGGAGCATATGGGCTATTCAGATTAATAATTGAATTTTTACCTAACACCTATCAAGAATTAGCAATATGGTTACACATCTGGGGACTCATAACTATGATATATGGAGGTATAATGGCATTAATGCAAGATGACATCAAAAGATTATTTGCTTATTCTAGTATTAGCCAAATGGGCTATATCTTATTTGGTATTGGCTCATATTCTGTTTTGGGTATGACTGGAGCAGAAATGATGTATATTACACATGCACTAGGTAAAGGATTACTCTTTATGAGTGCTGGTGTATTGATAGTACAAGTTAAAACTCGTAGCATTTCTCAGCTTGGTGGATTAGCAAGTAAACTTCCTATTACTGCTGTATGTGCAGTAATAGGAGCACTTACAATAATGGGAGTTCCTCCCACTAGTGGATTTATGGGAGAATGGATGTTATTCTATGGCGCAATAGATACTGCTATTAATGACGATTCTTCATTACGAATAATAATATTTAGTCTAGGGCTAACATCTACAGTTATTACTATGTCATACATGTTATGGATGCTCAAACGAGTATTCTTTGGAAAATTACCTGAAAATCTAATACATGTAAAAGATGGCAGCTGGTATATGTTATCTCCAATGGTTCTGTTGGCAGGACTGACAATTATTTTGGGAATATATCCAGACATATTCCTGAATAAAATAGTTCCATATATGAGCGAAATAACAACGAGGTTATTGAGCATCAATTAAATTAGTGAAAATATATGGAACAAAATTTTAATGACTTAGTTGCATGGTTGATTTGGATTTTGCCATTTGTGGCATCGATGATAATACCTGTTGTGGGAAAAAGATACAATGCCTTAGTTGGATATGTTGCAAGTGGTATTGCATTATTTAGCGCCATAGCAGCTGCATCGATTTTGCCTAATGCAATAGAGTCTCATGGAATACATAATCAAATATTATGGATTTCTACAATTGATCTCAAAGCTGGTGTATTGGCAGATCCTTTATCTATAATAATGGCTAATATTGTTGCTTGGATATCATTTCTAATTACAGTTTATAGCATTGGGTATATGAAACATGATAAGGATCAAGTACGATTTTGGTTTTGGATGATGTTTTTTATAGGTTCCATGCAATTGATAGTTCTATCAGATAATTTACTTCAAATGTTTTTCGGTTGGGAAGGAGTTGGCCTCGCATCTTATGCATTAATTAGTTTCTGGTATCGTGACAACAAACAACATCACGTTGGAACAGAAAATCGTACAGTATTAGGCCTTGTTGAATATTATTCTCCCACACATGCAGGCATGAAAGCTTTCATCATGACTAAAGTAGGTGATATAATGATGCTCGCAGGAATGTTTCTAATTTTTGCATTTGCAGGAACTTTTGGATTTAGCGAGCTAATTGATGATACAACATGGGCTACTAATATGGCTGCTGAAGGATTATTGATACCTGCAATTGTTTTGCTATTTGGAGGCGCTATCGGAAAATCAGCTCAATTTCCACTCAATGAATGGCTACTTGAAGCTATGACTGGGCCCACTGCAGTTTCAGCATTAATACATGCAGCCACTATGGTGAAAGCAGGAGTATTTTTAGTTGCACGATTGGGGCCTATATTATTCGCCTTGAGCATGGCCGGAATACTTGTAGATCAGTTTTTTGAAATCGTGGCTCTTACTGGCGCAATCACAGCATTGCTATTAGCAACTCAAGGTATGGTCAATATGGAACTCAAAAAAGTTCTTGCGTATTCAACAGGATCGCAAATTGGGTATATGATGATGGCTTTAGGTATGGCTGGTCTGTCTGATCAATTTGTAAATGGTTACACAGCTGGTTTTTTCCATTTAATGTCACATGCAATGTTTAAAGCATCATTATTTATGGCAGCCGGATCATTGATACATGTGGTAGGATCTAGGTTTATGACTGATATGGGCGGATTGCGAAAATCTTTGCCCAAAACATATGTTTTTGTTTGGGCTTCTGGTCTAGCATTAATGGGAGCTCCATTTATCACTACAGGATTTTGGAGTAAAGACGCAATATTTGCTTCTATATATGAATCAGGGCATGAACTTGCATTACCAATTTTCATAATTGCAGTTTTGACAGCTATAATAGCAGCTTTTTATACTACTAGAATGATCGGAATTATATTTTTTGGTGAACGTAGTAAACATGTAACGACAATAGAGAAATCTGGTGATCATATACATGAAGTAGATAAATTGATGTGGTTGCCATATGGCATATTAGCTGTGCTAACAATAGGTGTTGGTATTTTTGGGCTAATGGCAGAGAATAATATTCATGATATATTCTCAGAATATCTTGAACATTCATTTGGCATACATTCTGTACATGCAAGCAATGACGACAATAATTTATTCAGTGGACTAAATGTTATGGCAGTAACATTTTCGTTGTTAGCATTTATTGTTGGTTTTGTATTAGGCTATATTTTTTATATTGGTAAATACGTAGATCCTACTAAATTTGTAAATTCTAATTTATTATTTTATTCGTTACATAAATTAATTCTAAATAGATGGTACTTGAATACACTAATTTATTGGTGTTTTGTGATCTTGCCATTGCTAATGGTACGAAGAATATGGAGATATTTCGAAAAAACTGTTGTTGACTTGGGTATGAACAATGGATTTGAATATGCTATAAAATGGAGCTCGTCTGTTATACATAAAACGCAAACAGGAGTTGTACAATCTTATCTTTATGTGTTTGGAGCTGGACTTCTATTTGTCATTCTAATATTATTGGTATAGTGATTAAATGATAGAAATTACATCCACTCCAATAGTTTTGGTAATTATTTTAGGAATAGCTGGAGTCATATTGCCAATAATAAGCATAACTCAAAAACGAAGTATTTCATCTAATGTGTACGGTGTAATCTCTTTGATAGTTTTGATATCTGCTATAATTTTTGTTATATATCAATTGGCTTTCACTGAAACGTTATCTTTTTCTGAGGACGTTTTGACTATAGATCTCATTGGTGATCTGTTCGCTATTTCTATGTTATTAGTAGCAATCATGACTACAGTGGGATCATTTGATTTTATACGTAAAAAATCTCATTCTTCTGTATACTTCTCGTTGATTTTATTATCCACTATTGGAATGATATTGGTTGCATATTCTACAGATCTGGTAATGCTTTTTGTTGCATGGGAACTCATGAGTATTCCTACTTACATATTAGCTGGATTTTTGAAAAAAAATCCTAGCTCAAATGAATCTGCATTAAAATATTTTTTGTTCGGCGCATTGTCTTCTGCAATAATAATATACGGCATATCTATCATATATGGAATTACTGGTTCTACTAATATTGCAGAAGTCATGAGTGTTTTTTCTACAATTGATGCTGAGATGTTACCATTGGCCCTGTTGGCAGTAGCCATGTTTATAGCTGGATTTGGATTTAAAATGGGACTAGTTCCATTTCATATGTGGCTTCCAGATACATACGAAGGAGCTCCTCCCACCATAACTGCATTATTAGCTGCAGGTACTAAAAAAGCTGGATTTGCAGCTGCTATACGAATAATCATCATTGGTACAATTGCATTAAATTTTGATTGGACATTAGCTCTAGGTACTATTGCAATAATGACAATGACTATAGGTAATTTAGCTGCTATTATGCAAAAAAATCTAACAAGAATGCTAGCTTATTCGAGTATAGGGCATGCTGGATACATATTGATTGGTTTAGCTACATATCCATTATCGACTATAGGCCTTCAAGGATCATTGTTCCATATAATTAATCATGCTGTGATGAAATGTGCTGCTTTTATTGCAGTTACTGGAATTATAATTGCAATTAAAACAACTTATGTAGAAAAAATAAAAGGATTGGGAATTAAAATGCCAATAACTGCATTGGGACTTACTATTTCTTTGCTTGCATTAGCTGGAGTGCCTCCATTAAGCGGATTTTGGAGTAAATTAATGTTGTTTGGAGCTGCTCTTGATGCGGGATCTACATATTCATGGATATATTGGCTTGCGATAGCAGGCGTTCTTAATAGTGCCTTATCATTAGCATATTATGGATGGATTATCAGGAAAATGTATTTTGAAGGTGAAAGAACAATCAGGATCAAAGAATCTAAATCTATAATCGCAGTGATGATATTCTCTATAGTGTTTATAGTCGGTGTAGGCGTGTACCCAGATCCTATAATTCAATTTACAGAAAAAATTATATTTCAATTAACTATGGCGCTGAGTTAAATTTAGTAAATTCAATTAAATTCTCTAAACTTATTTTTGCGCTGTTATTATTGAATACATCTAGGTTAGATGTAGCCTTTTTCGAATACGTATTTAATAAATTCTCCATATGATCAAAAATATTACGCGGATCTGGACTATTCTTTATTAACAAATTAAATAGCTTTTCTTCGTTATTCCAATCATGCAGATCATCATTTATTTGGTATGCGATTCCGATATTTTTTCCATATTCTGATATTGCCTTAATTTCATTTTCACTTCCACCATTTATTATACCACCCAATTTAGACGATGCCTCAAAAACACTAGCAGTTTTATATTCTACTACCTTTATGTAATCGTCAAATGTTATGTCTTCATTTGTTTGTAGCATGTTTTCCATCATTTCTCCTTCACTCATTAACATTGCAGTAGATGCGAGATTCTTAGTTACAAC
>JAHRAP010000011.1 GCA_020027255.1 Nitrosopumilaceae archaeon
GGAATGGTCATCTATGAGCTTAAGAATAAATTAAAATTATGTTCAAAACATAAACTTTAATTTTATATATTTGTAGATATCAAATTTATTATAAATGCAATATTTCACAGCATTAAAAATAGGCCAAAAAAGAATTGAATTAGCAAGAGAATATTTGAATGAGATTTCAAATTCTACACTCGCACTTCCTGCTTTAGCTATAAAAGAAAAACTGAATGCATGGATGCCGGTAGGCGAGGAAAACTTTTACGCGGTAATAGATGAATCTAGTGGATATATATTATCTAATTCTAACGGATCTATAATAACTATTTGCGATGAAGATGGAATTTCAAAGACATTAATACAAGGTATAAATCAGAAACAAAAGAGCGAGTATGTAAATGCATTAAAAAAAGATAAAATTCCTCAATTTCATGGTAAAGTACAATTACCAGTTTGATATTGATAATAAAATCTTTAAATGATATTAATAATGTACTTTTATGCTAAGTAAGTTTACACGCGAGATAGAACTTCGTGGTCATTTAATTGATTCGTTGATTTTAACCAAAGTTTTTTCAGGCATTATGGATTTAGATGGCGAATTTCAAATACTAGAAATTTCCATTGGTAAAAAAAAACATAATGAAAGCTATGTAAAATTACAAATTAACGGTAAAAATAAAAATCAATTTGAGAAAATTTTAGATCTTACACATAAATTAGGAGCTACAAATACAATCCAAGAAGAAGTTAAAATAAAATTTGCCAAGAAAAATATGATTATGCCAGATAATTTTTATAGCACTACTAACAACGAAACAAAAATTTTTTACCGAAATAAATGGATAAATGTAAAAAACATGATGATGGATAAATGTATTGTAATTAATAATAATACAGCAAAATGTGTTGCAATTCGTGATGTAAAAAAAAATGATAGGATTGTAATTGGTGAAAGCGGCATAAAAATTATTCCTATAGAACGTCCACGTGACAAAAATAATGTTTTTAAGTTTATGAGTAGCAATAATTCAAGTGAAAGACCTACAAGTCATATGGCAAAAAAAGTAGCTGCAGATATTTTTAACACCAAAAAATCAAACGGTAAAATTATTTTAGTAGCTGGTCCAGCAATTATCCATACAGGTGCTGGAGAATCAATAGCTATGTTAATCAGATCTGGATTTATAGATACTATACTATCTGGAAATGCTTTAGCTGTTCACGATATTGAAAATGCTATTCTTGGAACATCATTAGGAATGAATATCCATGACGGAACATTAGCGTTACGAGGTAACAGAAATCATATGTATGCAATAAATTCTGTTTTTCAAGCAGGATCAATTAGCAACATGGTGCAAACAGGTGAATTAAAACAAGGGATAATGTTCGAATGCGTGACAAATAATATCCCTGTAGTGTTAGCAGGATCTATTAGAGATGATGGTCCGATTCCAGATGTAATTACAGATATAATCATTGCGCAAAAAAAATATAAAAAATGTTTAGAAGATGCAGACTTGGTAATCATGGTATCTACTATGTTGCATTCTATTGCCACAGGCAATATGTTGCCTGCCAAAGTAAAAGTCATTATAATAGACATAAATCAAGCTACAGTTACCAAGATAATAGATAGAGGCACATGGCAAGCATTAGGGATAGTGTCAGATGTAGGAGTGTTTTTGCCACTAGTTACAAATGAAATTAAAAAGTTAATGCAATCACATAAATGAATAAACTAATAATATATCTCTGCATATAATAAATTTAATCATTACTTATATTTAGTTTAGATTTAAGTAATGTTATTATTATTTTAGGTTGAACATTACCTGTTTTAGTCATGATCTTTCCAATCAAATGATTTATTACATTAGGATTATTATGGATTTGTTTTATTAAATCGCTTTCTGAATTTATTATTGTGTCTATTATTTGTGATATCATTGTCATATCATCTATTTGTTCTAAATTTAATTTAGACAATATATTATCTATAGATGCTCCAGTAAGAATGGCTTCACGTAATACATTTTTAATCAAGTCACGTTTAAGCTTATTTTCACTGACTAATTCAGATAATCGTACTAAATGTTGCGAGGTTAACTTAGATTTAGATATTTGTTCTTTAGTGTTCAAGTATCTAATTAAGTCGGTAGTAATAATATTTGCAATATGTTTGGCATTTTTATCAGTATATGAACTCTCAAATAGTTTTGTGTAATATAAATCAGATAAAATTGTATCAGCTACCTGATTCGGTATGCCTAATTTAGAATATTTTGCTTTTTTATATATAATACTTTCTGGCATGGTTTTATGTAATCTAGATACTAAATTATGAGGAATTAATATGGATGGTATATCTTGTTCGATGAAATATCGATAATCTTGTTCAGTTTCTTTGCTTCTTGCAGATATAGTGATCTTTCTACGTTCGTCCCAATGTCTGGTTTCTTGTTGGATTTCTATGTTACGATTTATAAAATTACGTTGTCTAACAATTTCAAAATTAACAGCTTTTTCTAAATCATGCACTGAATTGATATTTTTAAGTTCTACTTTGTTATGATTATCAGTAGATATATTTACATCTGTTCTTAACGAACCTGCTAGTGATGGATCAGATATATCAAGATGAATTAATAAATTTGACAAATGTTCTAAAAATTCTTTGACCTCTATATTACTAGTAAAATTTGGTTTTGTGACAATTTCAATGAGTGAAATTCCAGATCTATTATAATCAATTAGAGTTAATTTTGACTTCTCAGATATTGTTACGTAATTTATTCTTCCAGGATCTTCTTCCAATTGAATTCTATTTATTTCAATAAATTTATTTTGAAGTTTTAATTTTCCATCATATCCAATGCTTGTATAACAATCATCTACATTCAATTGTGTAATTTGAAAGTTTTTTGGAAGATCTGGGTAAAAATAATTTTTACGATAAAATATGATTTTATTTGGTATTTTACAATCTAATGTCAAAGCTAATATAATTGCTTTTTCTATTGCTTTTTTATTTATTAATGGTAATGTACCTGGCATTCCAAGACAAATTGGACAGGTGTTTAAATTAGGCTTATATTTTCTGTAATTTGCAGCACACGAACAAAATAATTTACTGCGTAATGTTGTTAATTGACAGTGAATTTCTAGTCCTATTTTTATCAATTTATAATTGGAGTGTTTTTAATATCTACAATTTTTTCTAATGCATAAGCAAATTGTAACAATAACTTTTCATTCATTGAGCTGGTTATCAATTGCATTCCTATGGGTAAGCCCTCATTTAATTTAAATGGAACTGAGATAGCTGGCATTCCTGTCAGATTAGATAAAACTGTATTTAGATCAATTAGATACATGGACAATGGATCCGTTTTTTCACCAAGTTTAAATGGTAAGATCGGCACTGTAGGAGATAAAATAACATCATAATTATTGAATATCTTGTTTAGTTCTAAAGTAAGCATATTTTTTAACTTAATTGCTTTATTAAAATATCTACCACTATATCCAGCAGATGGAACAAATCCACCGATTATCATTCTACGAATAACTTCATTGCCAAAATTTTTTCGGATTTTGGATATATAAGTATTAAAATCATAATCATCCATATTTAACTTGGATCCTCTAGATATGATGTTATCAAATCTTGCTAAGTTGCTTCCTGCTTCAGTTGATGTTATTATATAATAAGCTGCTAATGAATAATTGATAATACTAAGCGATGTAAATTCGCACTTGGCTCCCAATTCTTCAAATTTAGATATCGCTTCATAGGTCGCATTGATTATTTTTTTGTCTACATTCTCATTCATCATTTCATAAATAATGGCAATTTTTTTGTTTTTTAAATTGATGTCAAGATCATTAAGGTAATCTATTTTATTATTACATATTGTAGTATTGTCATTATAATCAACACCTGCAATAATATTTAATAAAAACGCTGCGTCTTTAACTGTTCGTGTAATAGGACCTATTTGTTCCATGCTATTTGCATAAGAAATTAATCCAAATCTACTAATTAATCCATATGTGGGTTTTAAGCCAATTACTGAACAAAAACTAGATGGATTGCGTATCGATCCACCAGTATCAGATCCTAAAGAACAAAGACATTCTAATGCACTAACAGAGACCGCACTTCCTCCTGATGAACCTCCTGGAACATAATCAATATTCCAAGGATTTCTACTAGGACCGTAAGCACTAAATTCAGTAGTAGAACCCATAGCAAATTCATCCATATTAGTTTTACCTATGAATATTGCATTTTCATTCTTCAATTTAGAGATAACTGTAGCATCATAAAACGGAATAAAATTTTCTAATAATTTGGAACCACATGTAGTTTTAACATTTTTAATGCAAATGTTATCTTTGATTGACATTGGCATCCCCATACATGAACCTATTTTCTCGTTAGACTTTATTTTAGCATCGATTTTTTGAGCCTGTAAAATAGCATTATTTTTATCTATAGAAATATATGCATGTAATTTATTTTCTGATCTTTCTATATTTTCTAATATCTGACACAAAAATTCTTCAACAGTAAAATCTTTATTTTTAATACCATTTACGTATTCTAATATATTTATTTTAGGGTCCATATTATGTCAATTTTGGAGATCTGATGAAATTATTATAATTTTTTAATTTAT
>JAHRAP010000012.1 GCA_020027255.1 Nitrosopumilaceae archaeon
TATTAGGTTAGTATCTAAAGAAATGAAAAAAGGCACTTATCTTATAGACATATCTTCTCAAAAATCTAAAACTGTATCTGCCCTTTCAAAAACTCCATCTAAAATAAATCCAATATGCATACATCCTATGTTTGGACCAGGGATAAAAGATATAACTGGACACAATATAATATCAATCCCAATAAAAGACGCTAAAAACGAATTACATATAGCGAAATCATTGTTTCCGTCTGCAACATTCGTTACGATAGATGCTGTAGAACATGATAAAAAAATAGCTGTCATATTAGGATTGACACACTTGATAAACCTGATTTTTGCAAATATATTGTCAAAAGACGAAAAAATATCACTTACATATAAAATGTCTGGTACTACTTTCAAAGCACAAAAGATCATCTGCGAAAGTATTATGAACGAATCACCTGAACTACTAGAAACAATCATAACTAATCCTGAGATCAAAAAAATCTCTGAGACATTTTGGAAAGATCTAGGACGAATCATCACATATATTCAAGAAGGTAAAACAGATGACATCATAAATTATATTGAATCATGTAAAAATAGATTGGAAAAAAATGTTGATTTTCATGATTCATATAATACATTATTGTCTATGGTTAGCTTGATTGAAAAAAATAAATGAAAAAACTGAATGTAGTCACATCATTCATAATCAATTCTGGTGAATTATTAATTTTAAAAAGAAGTAATAAAGTGTCGTCCATGTGTGGGCTATGGTCTGCAATAAGCGGAAGATTAGAACAACATGAAACTCCCATCACACGTGCAAAGCAAGAAATATGGGAAGAAATAGGTCTAGCTAACGATCAAATCAAATTATTGAAAATAGGGACAGTAACAAATATCTACAATCGTGACGATGATTATATACGAAGTTGGTCTATTCATCCATTTTTATTCCAAACTAACACTAAAAAAATTAAATTAAATTGGGAAAATTTTTCTTATCTGTGGATCTTTCCAAACTCATTAACAAAATTTAGAACAGTACCACAACTGCATCAAATTTTTATGTCAGTGATTCATCATTTTTAGTATATTTTCTTTGTTCTGGTAGCATAATATAGACGCATGCACCTCCACACATAGTACATGGTAAATTGTTGCGAGTATGGTTGCCATAATCTCTATTATGAATGCGCATTGCGTTCTCTGGATCTATTGATAAAGCCAATTGCTTTTCCCAATCTAATGTTCTTCTAGCTTTAGTCATTTCTAAATCCCATTTGATAGCTTTTGCTCTCAATTTGACCAAGTCTCCCACATGTGCCGCAATTCTATATGCAATTAAACCATCTTTAACTTCTTTAATACTTGGTAAAGCTAAATGTTCTGAAGGTGTTATATAACATAGTAAGTCTACACCTTCGCCAGAAGATATAGCGGCTCCAATGGCGCTTGCTATGTGATCATAGCCTGACGCAATATCTGTGACTAAAGGGCCTAAAACGTAATACGGTACATTTCCAATAAGAGATTTGGCAAGGACTACATTTGCTTTAACTTCATTTAATGGCACATGTCCAGGACCTTCTACCATGACTTGAACATTTTTGTTGTGAGCCCGTTTGGTTAACCTAGAAACATTTATCATTTCTTGGATTTGTAATTCATCATGAGAATCCAAAATAGATCCTGGCCTTAATGCATCTCCGAGACTTAATGTCACATCATATTTGTTAGCTAATTCCAAAATATGATCATAATATGTTATGTATGGATTTTCTTTATTGTATTTTAGCATCCATGCAGCAGTTATAGTTCCTCCTTTGCTAACTATTCCTCCATATCTTCTTACCTTCAATATTCTTTTTGCTATGTTGTTAGTTATTCCAGCATGAATTGTTGTGTAATCTACACCATCTTTTATATTATTTTCAAATGCATTCATAAAATTATCTTCGTCAATAAGCAAAGGATCCTTAAACTTTTTTACTCCATAACTATAAGATTCATAAATTGGGACTGTGCCAAAAGTAATTGGGGCTACCTTTAATAACATACGCCTTATACTCGCAACATCTCCTCCATCACTTAGATCCATTATGGTATCTGCATGATATTTAACAGCAATTTTTGCTTTAGCAATTTCGTCATTGATGTTATTTTTTAATGTGGATGTGCCAATATTGACATTAACTTTGGTTTTAAGCCCTTTTCCAATTCCAACATTATGTATTTTCTGGTTCCGCATATTGTTATTAGGTATTATTATGGATCCAGTGGATATCTTAGACATAAGCCAATTTGTTGTTACGTCTTCATCTTTAGCAACTCTTTTCATTTCATCAGTTATTACGTTTCTTTTCGCTGCGCTCATTTGAGTGCCCATTCTGATTACTAGGTTGA
This sequence comes from Nitrosopumilaceae archaeon, assembly GCA_020027255.1. Classification (GTDB taxonomy): domain Archaea; phylum Thermoproteota; class Nitrososphaeria; order Nitrososphaerales; family Nitrosopumilaceae; genus WTHC01. Next base: position 2,377 of record JAHRAP010000012.1, read on the forward strand.
TGTTAAATTTAAACAATAGTGTGAAGCACAAGTCATGTTGAACATACTTTCAATAGCTGGTTCTGATCCTACTTCAGGAGCTGGAATTCAAAGTGATATCAAAACATTTTTTATGTTACACACTTATCCCCTTACCGTAATAACATCTATTACAAGTCAAAACACAAAACAATTTTTTAAAATAAGATCCACTTCTGTTAATATGGTGAAAAGTCAATTAGATTCCATTTTCTCAGATTTCATCATAGATGCCATTAAAATTGGTGTTGTGTATAATTCTAATATAATCAAAACAATTCATACAAAATTCAAAGATAAAAAATTACTTATAGTTACAGATCCCATATTAAAATCTACTACTGGCGGCGTATTTTTAAAACATAATGCATTTGATGATTATAAAAAACTAATAATTCCTATCTCTACTGTAATAACACCTAATGTATCAGAAGCATCTACATTAACAGGAATTAAAATCACATCTAAGAATAATCTTTATGAATGTGCATCAAAAATTAAATCAATTGGAGCACAAAACGTTATAATTACCGGATTTGAATTCCAAAACACCATCACAGATTTAATTTTAGATAATTGTAAACATATGACGCAAATAAGTAAAAAATCAAATATAGTTCATGGGACAGGATGTAATTATTCTGCAGCACTTACAGCGTATTTAGCTATGGGTGAAACTTTGTATCGCGCAGCAATTTTAGCACAAAAATTTGTTTATGATATAATTATAAATTCAAAACATGTTGGCCATGGAATAACATTGCCTGTATTTAATAAATTCAATGAAATGATAGTACTAAACAACGCCATTTTAAAATTACAACATGTAGATAGATTTCATACACTAATACCAGAATGTCAAACAAATTTTGTGTTTTCAAGATCAAATCCAAAATCAATCTATGATGTAGTTGGTATTTCAGGAAGAATAGTCAAATCTAAAAATAAAATAATTGTTGCTGGCGGACTGGAATATGGCGGATCTAAACATGTAGCCACAGCAGTTATAGAAGTAGCAAAAAAATTTCCAGATTTACGTTCTGCAATTAATATTAAATATGACAACCTCATCATACGTAAATTATCTAAAATGAATTATCATATTACATCATATGATAGATTCAATGAACCCAACAAAATCAAACACTCTGAAAATAAATCTATCTCGTGGGGAATAAAAAATTCAATTAAATCTACAAACAAAAAACCTGACTTAGTATTTCATAAAGGTGATGTTGGAAAAGAACCAATGATAATAATCTTTGGCAAAGATCCTTTCGATGTGATAAAAAAAATATTTGATATATGCTGAATTTATAATATATTATTATATAGTGCAGCTTTTTAAAACCATCTTATGTTGGGGATAATATTAGCTGCTGGTGCTGGTATGAGATTACGACCTTATACTTCATTATTACCAAAGCCCATGTTGCCAATAAAAAATAAACCATTACTTGAATACCTAATTGTATGGCTAAAAAAAAACGATATACATTCTATTATTCTTTGTGTATCGTATATGCACGAAACTATCAAAAAATACTTCGAAGATGGTAATAAATTTGGCGTTGATATAAAATATGTGACTTCTAAGAAACCATTATTAACAGCAGGCCAGCTTGGCACTGCTAAAAAATTCATACACGATAAATTTTTGTGCATGTATAGTGATGTAATCTGTAATTTTAATTTACAAAATATGATTACACAACATAATAGGAAAAACTCTTTTTCTACTATCGCAATCCATAAACATAAGTTAAATTTTGATTATGGTGTAATAAACACAACTAAGACAGGACGGGTAACATCATGGATCGAAAAACCCATAATTACGAAAAATATAAACATTGGATGTATGATATTCGAAAAAGATGTATTTGATTTCATTCCTGATAATAAACCTTGTGAAATGAATATAGTTATAAGTAATTTATTAAGTAACCACAAACGAATAGATAGTTTTGTGGTGCGGAATAAATTTTATGATGTTGGTAATATAAAACAATATAGATATATATCGAAAATTTTTAATTAATCCATAGTATCTGATAAATACATTATAAAAAAACTCAATTCACAGATGACGGATCAATTTTTATCATTATTAAATCGCTTTCAACAAACTAATATATCTAAAAATATGGCAAAATCAATTTTACAAATTATAAACAATAATCCTTCGCACATGATCTTTATTGTAGAATTTAACAACGAAATTGTTGCATCATCTACATTGATATTGGAACAAAAATTTATACATGACGGAAAATGTGTAGGTCATATTGAAGACGTAATTGTGCATCCTAAGCATAGACATAACAACATAGGTAGTACTCTAATCAGAATGCTGGTAAAATTAGCTAAAAATAATAATTGTTATAAAATAATTTTAAATTGCGATGATCTAACAAAACCATTTTATGAAAAACTAGGATTTTACAACGTTGAAAATTGCATGAGAATAGATCTTCAATAATACTTGCGTTTGTTTCTTGTTTTTGTAAATAATAGTAACACTCCGGTAGATATAACTGCAATTGAAACAATAATAAAAATTATTGGAGTGAGTGTAACTGCTAATACCAAATATGTTTTTTCTATATCTGTTATTATATTATTGGTTATTATCATACCCACTAGCAATATTATGCCACTGATAATTATAATGACTGCAATGAATTTAGATCCACTTTGCCTTGCTATTATGAATGAGACTCCTGCTAATACAGAAGCTGGTGCCACTCCTATGGAAATAAATTGCAGAATTTTTGCCGCAGGTTCAATATCTCGTGGTGGGTCAATCATAAAGTCATAAATGGTTATCATCTCGCAAACAAACATAATGAATAAACCTAAACTAGCTATTGCAGTATAATTTTCTACAGACATAAAATCTCCATGTTGTTAATTGGACTAGTTTAAGTTATTCCAACTAATGATGCTAATTCTTTCCTACATGCATCGCCTAGTATTTTAGCAGCTTGTTCTGGGAATATATCATTTAAATAGATCCCATATCCTCTTTCAAGACCAGACAAATATTTTGTTAGTGGATATATTTCAATATGCCAGTGAATCTGCTTGTTGTTTTTTTTCTCTGGAGATAAATGAAATATTAAATCATATGGTGGATTTTCTCTAGATTTTGATAAGCCGCCTAATGTAGAACGTAATATTAAAGCCAGATCACTAATTTCTTTTTGTGTTATTTGGGCAAAACTGGACACATGTTTTTTGG
>JAHRAP010000014.1 GCA_020027255.1 Nitrosopumilaceae archaeon
TCGAAGAACAAAAAATAAAGGTTTGTGATGATTGTTTAAAACAAATAATTGAAAAACATAAAATAGAATCATCAATTATTAATATAAATGATATATTACAAAAACTAATTAAAAAAATTCAGCAGTACCTCCAATTATACCAAACTCGATATCACTTTTTGGCATTAATACTCCACTAATGTTTTACACTTGTATTTATTTATAACATCTCTACCATTTAAATTTGTTAATTCGATTATGAATGCAAATCCTGATACTATCCCGTGTCTTTTTTCAATTAGTTTAGCAGCTGCTAGTGCAGTACCTCCTGTTGCTAGCAGATCATCACATATTATTACTTTTTGATTTTTCTTAATTATGTTGTTTTGAATTTCCATGGTTGATTTTGCATATTCAGTTTTATATTGTATTTTGGTAGTTTTTCCAGGAAGTTTATCTTTTTTTCTAATCATGATCATTCCTTTATTGTACTTAATAGCCAATGCACATGCTATTGGAAACCCACGCGATTCAATACCTACAAAAATATCTACGTCTTTTGGATGGAAATATTTGGCAATTTCTTCGTATATATAACTGAAAGTTAATGGATTTTTTAGTATTTCACTGAAATCTCTAAACAGTATGCCTTTTTTTGGAAAATTTTTAAACTCTCTAATTTTGTCTCGTAGATCCATATCATTAAATAATATAGCATATAAAAAAATAGTTTGTTATTGTCATTATTCTATAGCGAAAATAATTTTGACTACATTAATCTGGTTTGAAGCTTCTATGACATATGTTCCTGAATTCACATATTTTGGTATTCTCCACAGAGTTGAAAATTCTCCTTCGTCTGTAGAAAATATTTCTAACTGATCTATCACAATATTATTATGATCTGTTATTTTCATTAATATTGGTTTAGTCCCTGATGAATTTTGACCGTTTATCATTATTACATCATCGATGCTATAGCTTGTGTCGTCTAAGTTGATTGAGAATGTTTCTTTGTTTTGAATTACATTTATTTTTTTATCAGTATAATTTGATCCACTACGTGCTTCAATTATCCATTCTCCTATATCTGCTTTTGTGGGAATTCTGAATGTGCTGTCAGAAAAAATCCCATTTTTATCAGTGAATATTTCTTTTGCTTTCACTTCATTTCCATTTTGATCTATCATTGATAGATGTATTCGTGCATTTTTGCTCGAGTTACCTAATATTAATATCTGTTCCCCAAATTTGTACTTATTTTTTGTTGTATGTAATTCTATTTGGCCTGAGCCTAATTGTAACCCTACAGAAAATGTTTCTGCCATTTGTGAATTTCCTCTCACTGCTACTATAGTATATATTCCTGGAGCATACTCAGCTAAATCTAACATGTACGTAGACCTGCCATCTGATTCTAATGTTACACTATCTGAAAATTTAGTTTCATCATATTGATCAATGATAATTAATGATAAAACTGCCGATTTTGGTCCGTATAGATCGATTGATGCAGTTGAATTTATATCATAATTAATTTTATTGGTTTTTATCATGATTTTTTCTTTAGGAGTTTCTCCAATGCCAATTAATAAAATATCTTGTTCATCATCTTGAGATGCAACTAAACTATATGTGCCATTCACAAAAATATCATTTGTTGGAATTTCTATAGATGAATTTCCAGACTCGTTGCCATGTGACATGATCGAAAAAACTTCTGAACCATGAAGATCTTCTACTGTTATCTCTATGTCTTTATTTGGAGTAGCTTCTACATTTAACAAAATTGTTTCACCAGATTTGTATATTGATTTCATAGTGTTTATTTTAATTGTGTGTTGTGATATTACAATAAACTTTTTCTCCATTATTTCATTGCCATTGATTACCTTTATCGACCATTCTCCTAAAATACCATTTTTGGGTATTGTTATTTTTTTGTGCCATTCGCCATTAATATCTGCGTATGTAGCAGATGTAGTTGCTATGCTGCCAGTAGGATCTATAATGTATATTGTTATTATATCATTAAAATTTGCATTTCCACTTATTTCTAAATTTGAATTGATGCTTGTTTCATTAATTATATCATTTAACAAAGTTTTTTTGTTCTGTACGTCGTTATTCGCTATTATCATTTTATTTACTTTGAATTTGTTATTATCACTAATGGTTAAACCCATCGCATCATTTGATTTTGTAATTGGTATTTTTATTGTAGTTACAAAATTGCCAAAATTATCTGTTTTAAAATTTCTGATATTATGATTGTCTATATAGATATAATATGTTTGATTACGATCAAAACCTTCGCCTAATATTCTTATTGTTGATCCTGGTTCTGGATTTGTTGGTATTATTCTAAATTTAGGGTTTGATGCAATTGGTGATTTTGATTGATTTGTTTGTTTAAAATCAATTTCAGTTGATGGATATATTTTTCCACTAAATTTTTGTGCGTTGTCACCACCAGTTTTCCAATTTATTATGCTTGCATGATCCAATTTTATATCAAAATTAACTGAACTGCTAGGTGATAATGATTTAGTAGATGTGAAAATAATTGTATTCTCTGATATTCGTTTTCCAGACCAACCATTTTCAGTTTTAAAAGATTGCAGATTGCTATCTTCACCAACCCAAATATGAATCATATTTATATTGAAATCGTTTTCTGTAGTGTTTGAAAATTTAATAGTTATAAAACCATTTTTTTCTTCGCTTGTCACTAGTAAATTATCTGCGTATACTAAATTTGATAACGATATTATTGGTGATACGATTATAGACAACGTCAATAAAATGAGTAATAAAGATAAAATTTGCATATATTTTGTCTTACTATAATTTTTTGTATTTAAATATCTTTATTAACAAATTTTATTCATTCCTGATACTGTCTTATTCTCTCAGCGATTAATCTGTATAAAGTTCGAAAACGTTCTTTTGTTTTCTCAGATATGAAGTCTACATTATCAGACGCTATTTTTTCACATATGTATCTAGTTATATCTTCGTTAGAAAATTCTCCCCATATTTCATGTTTGGACCACATAAATTCCAGGTTTGCAATTATGCCTTTTTTGCCTATTTTTAATATTTGCTCAATTGTTACATCATTGTAACCTTCATACCTAAGTTTTATTTCATATGTTTGGTTAACTGCAAAAAGGTAATCTTCTATTGCAAGATAGTCTTCTATTGTCTGTATATTATCATCATGTTCAAAAAATATAGTTTGAATGTTGGAAAATTTATTCAAAATCAATTGGTTGGATATGCATTTTGATTCGTCGCTATTGTCAAGCAATACAAATGTCTTATATCCATGATTTCGATAAAAAATAGCCAAAGGTAGGACCGAATTTTTGTTGTATGCTGCAACAATATTTAATGGATTCATAGATATATTAGGATCTTGCAACAATTTGTCAAAGGAATTTAAATACATGGAATCTGACATAGTTTCAACAATAATTATTGGTCTAGAATTTATGCCTATTTGTTTATCTGTTATAGATGTCACCAAACCTTTAGACAATCCATATATCACTGGTATTAGAGTTTTAGAGTCTGCATTCCAGTAATCATAAAATATTCTACTCAAATGTCGTTTTTTATCTAATTCTACAACCAATAAATTTCCAGGAGTATAGTCAAAAATCATATATGGAGAATGTGTTGCATATAGAATTTGATTATTGCCAGCTAAATTTTTTAATAGATCCGCTATGCCAATTTGTTGTGTAGGGTGTAAATTTCTTGCAGGTTCATCGAGTAATAGTATCGCTTCTTTTAATTCAGCTTTTTGTGTTTCGGCAGCGAAATTAACAACAAATGAAAAAATCCATTTAAACCCTTCAGCTCTTCTACTAAGTAACCCTGTGTTTGTTATAGTTCCATCTTTATGTACATCTGATATAACTACACTCATAATATTTCCGGGATTATATCGCAAATCCACATGAATTGGATCTCCCTTCCATGCCGGATTCAATCTTGTAGTTAATCTATTGCTGGCCGTATTGAGAAATTTAATTAATCTGCTTGGGCTATCTTTATACTCTTTGATTTTCTGTGCATCTAATTCAGCTAAATAAAATAAATTCAAAACCGTTTCAGTTTTATCAAACTCTTCTTCGTATTCTATTTTATTATCAATAGATTCTGATAAATATTCATTCAAATTAACATTACCATAAATTTTTTTATAATCTGAAAAATATACAAAACGTGGATGCAAATTTTCTTTGATAAAATTTTTTAACACATCATTTTGTGTTTTGCCTGCTAGTAGATCATTCAGCTCATCTTCGTCATAAATTTTTTTCCATTCAGAAATAACTTTTTGTTCTACAGATGCTAAAACCATTAAATTGTTATTAATTTCCCACACCTTTTTTTTGAAATCTTCGAAGTTTAATTGTAATGAATTATTTAAAAAATCTATGTCCAATCTGATTTTGATATGATTTGGTATTGTTTCTATGAATTCCAATATTTTATTTGCAAAGTTTTCACGTGTGTGTAATCTTTCATTGATCTGTGAATCAATTTTAACTTCTCCAAAATCATATTGAATTTCTGGATTTGTATTTGTTCGAAAAATCTTAACTTTGGTTATAGTTGGAATCTCATTAAATTTCTTACGTATTATGTTCACTTCGTGCTCGTTAAGTTCAAATTCGCCTTCTGCAATTTTGACTTCATTTTTTAATTCATCAAACATTTCATCACATAAATCTAGTTCAGATATTGATTCATCTTTATTAAGTAACGTTAAAGCTTGTAATATTGTTGTTTTTCCACTTTCATTTCTACCAATAAATGCTGCTAAATCACCTACGCTTATTTGGCCAGAGTCGTGTATGCATCTATACGCTCTAACTCTAAATTTTCTTAATCTCATATCTAGCCGCTAATTAGAATAATCTGATATAACTATATTGTGTGATTATCATATAACATTATGCTTAAAAATATAAAGACTTATCATATCATTTATACTTATGAAAACAACGTTTATAGTATTTTTGTTACCTTTAGTATCTACGTTTATGTTTGGAACTCTTGTTATGGGTGAAATTCTAAAACTTCCTGATCGAGAATTAAATTTATTGCAATTTAATGAAGAACAAATACAAAATGATGTTATGATAATGGAAGGAATTCAGAGTGAATATGAAAAATCATCGCCAATTAATATCAATATTATAATAGAAGACGCTTCATTTGAATGTGGAGATCTATTTTTATCAATTAATAAAATCTACCACGACAAAACAGAATTAATAACACAAAGTGGATTTTTCGGTCAATGTTTCCAGCAAAATGATTACATGTTGCCTATTGATGATGAATTTATCGAGATAATAGACATTCCTGGAGAATATGAAATAGTGGCACAAATGCATGATAAACACTATAAAAAAACTGCGGTCATTAGCAAGAAATTTTTAGTTATATAATATAATACACAAAAATAAGAATATTATAATTAAAGTATGTTTATGGACATGTGTTTATGGTGACAAAAAAACAGATCCGCAATAAAAAAAATTCTATTAAAGTACATGATAGTAAAAAAGTAATAAACAAACTAACTAATACGTCCAGATTAAAATCTAAATACATGCCTTCGACTAAACCAACATCCAAAACAACTAAACCAACATCCAAAACAACTAAACCAACATCCAAAACAACTAAACCAACATCCAAAACAACTAAACCAACATCCAAAACAACTAA
>JAHRAP010000026.1 GCA_020027255.1 Nitrosopumilaceae archaeon
TGTCCTCGGAAATTAAACTCTCTAAAAACCAAATTCTTGTATTTCTTTTAATATTGGAAGAAGGAAAAATGAATATAGTACAAATTAGCCAAAAACTCAAATTAGATATTGAAGAAGCATTGTCAACTTCAGAATCATTAGTGCGTCTGGGTGGTTTTATTAATATTAGTGATACTGAATTCGAGACGATGCACCCTAGGTTCACTATGGTTAACATGTATCGCAATATTTGCATGAAATATGGTGTGAAATTTGGTAGAAATAAAATTATTGACAATTTGGGTATGTTGCTAGAAGATTATTATTACAAAGCTAGAACAAATAACTAAATAAACAAGAATGATAACAATATTAGGTGGATAATCAAGCTTCGTGTAACCATCAAACGGTATACTTTGGAGTAATAAACATCAATATGAATAAAAAAACAATAGGCTCGATAGACGTATGGCGGTGCGGTTCATGTAAAACAAAATTCTGTGAAGAAAAACAATTGGGAATCGAATCAATATCTGACACAGTGGGAATGCCAACTATAAAAGCAAATGAAAAATGGGGAATATTAATATGTAAACTCGCAAGTAAAAACAAATGGAAATTAATTAAATTAAAAAATAATTCTATTCTTAAACATGAATGTATAGGAGACAAAATAATTCCATTGTCAATAGAAGATTATGGTGTAGTCGATCAAAATCATTACTCTGTCATGATTGAAGATAATATAAATAAAGCAGTAGAAATTTAAATGGAAGATATCGTTGTACGCATAAATAGTATACATGGAAATCAAATGGCTGCTAAAATAAACGGAAAATTTATTTTAAATGATGATCAATTTAGGTTTCGTGCTATTGCATTTGGAAGAATTGGAGGTCATAATGTTGGAGTTAAAATTTCAAAACGAACTGAAAAAATACTTGAAAAATTGGGTTATGATATTGGTATAGTGATTGAAAAATTACAAAGACAGTTAATCGAAGGCAACATAGAATTACCTGAAGGCCTTAAATTAGAATCTTTTGCAGATTAAAGCTTTGCAGACAACAAATCTTTTTCACAATTACATGCCGTTCTTGACGTTGGAGTGAGATCTATCAATTTTGTTATTATTTTGTTTATCATTTGAGCACTATCTGTTAGTTTGGAAGATACATTTTTTGCCGTAACGCTTTCATCTAACCATGAATCATAATCTGTGACAATTGCTATAGATAAATAGCAAATTTGTACTTCTCTAGCTAATTGGCATTCCGGAACTAATGTCATCCCTATAACATCTGCTCCAACCCTACGAAAAAAATTAGATTCTGCATACGTAGAAAACCTTGGTCCTTCTATGCATGTATATACACAATTTTTATGAAGTTTGATTTTACAATCTATGCTCACTTTGAAAGCTATTTTTTGAAGTTCAGGGCAAAATGGATTGGCCACAGATATATGTATGACATCACCAATTTTAGAAAATGAACCATCTCTAGATTTTGTAAAATCCAAAAACTGCGACGGTAACGCAAATTGTCCAGGTTTTATTTTTTTTCTAAGACTACCGACAGAAGATATACCTACGATTCTTTTTATTCCCAATTTTTTGTAGGCCCAAATATTGGCTTTGAAATTAACTAAATGTGGTGGAATTGTATGCTTGTTCCCATGTCTCGGAATAAATGCAATTTTTCTATTCCTAAATTGGCCAATAATTATAACATCTGAAGTTTTTCCATACGGTGTGTTTACTTTTATTTTTTTCGTATCTTGGAGATTTAAATTATAGACACCAGTACCTCCAATTATACCAAACCCAATATCATTTTTTGGCATTAATATTTCACTAATGTTTTACACTTGTATTTATTTATAACATCTCTACCGTTTAAATTTGTTAATTCTATTATGAATGCAAATCCTGATACTATCCCATATCTTTTTTCAATTAGTTTAGCAGCGGCTAGTGCAATACCTCCTGTTGCTAGCAGATCATCGCATATTATTACTTTTTGATTTTTCTTAATTATGTTGTTTTGAATTTCCATGGTTGATTTTGCATATTCAGTTTTATATTGTATTTTGGTAGTTTTTCCAG
>JAHRAP010000029.1 GCA_020027255.1 Nitrosopumilaceae archaeon
AAATCAAATAATCTTGTATACAATAAACTACACGATCTAGGTTATCCTAGTATTGGATGTGAACCTTGTACTAGAGCAATCAAAAAAGGTGAGGATCTTAGAGCAGGAAGATGGTGGTGGGAACAGCAATCTGACAAAGAATGTGGCCTGCATCTTGATCACAGTAAATAAATTTGTCTGCCAGTAGTATAGAACCACATGGTGGCAAATTAATAAACCGTATTTCGAAAAACATAGATGTTAAAGACTTATATCAATTACAAATAAATCTTGAATTAGCTAACGATATTGAAAATATAGCTGATGGTATCTTTAGCCCACTTCAAGGGTTTATGTGCAAACATGATTTCGAGAATGTAGTACAACATGGTGCATTAGCTAACGGATTATCGTGGACAATTCCAATAATAATGGATGTGGATGAAGCTACAGCCAAACAAATGCAAAATTCGAAAGACGTCATGCTTAAAACAAATTATAATAATATTGCAGTTTTACATATTGACGAAGTTTATACATACGATAAAAAACAAATAATGGAAAAAATTTACCGTACAACTGATATTAATCACCCTGGCGTGAAAAAAACTTCATTAATGAAAAACTTCTTGGTAGGAGGAAAAATAGATTATCTTGAAAGACCAGACAGTATAAATAGAATGCATCGAAAAACTCCAATTGAAACAAGAGAACAATTTAAAAAACTTCGTTGGAATTCAATAATTGCTTTTCAGACAAGAAATCCACCACATGTAGCTCATGAAATGATGCAAAAAACAGCTTTGGTGAATCATGACGGATTGTTCATCAATCCTTTGATAGGAAAGAAAAAAACCGGAGATTTTAAAGACGATGTCATAATCAAATCGTATGAAACATTAATAGATCTATATTATGCCAAAGAAACATGTGAACTAGCTACATTGCATACAGACATGAAATACGCTGGACCTAAAGAAGCAATACATCATGCAATAATGCGACAAAATTATGGATGTACGCATATAATAATAGGCAGAGATCACGCTGGTGTTGGAAATTACTATAAACCTTTTGACTCGCAACAAATATTTGATCATTATCAAGATCTCAAAATCAAACCTATTTTTTTCCCAGCTTTTTTCTATTGTGATATATGTCTGTCTTTTACTAATTCTAAAGCGTGTCCACACGACATAAAGAATAGAAATCAAGTTAGTGGAACCAAACTCAGACAAATGATATCTCGCAAAATAATCCCTTCTAAATACATAATGCGACCTGAAATATCTAAAATAATAATAAATCATAAATCTCCATTCGTTGATTAGCTTTTTATTTAAACCATTACGTAACTTTAGTTGAATGTATCATCTTTTAATTTTGTTGCTAATACCTATTTTTGTAGTTCATGGCCAAGAACAATTAAACCCATCACTAATATTGAACAGCGAAGAAATTTCATACGAAGAATTTAATGAATATTATAGCTCTACAAAAATCAAGCTTGGTGAACCCCACTCTATAAGCTGGCAAGTTTCTATAAGTAATAATCTTGTGTATGACAGTAATGTTGATGCAATAATTAGATTTCATGATGCACAATACGAAAATAAATTTATCGAGATAGGTATGGGAGGATCACAACAAAATAAATTCTGGGTCGGAATATTGATTCCAGATAATCAATATTTGATCCCATACCAAAAACTTGATCGAGGTTGGATCAAAAATGCAAATATAATAATTACATATACAGAACGTGCTGGTCTAACTGTTAATAATGGTGAAAGAATAGTGTTATCTAACTTGGACATCGGAAGTTTTTCGTTATTGTATTATGATATAGATAAAACATCTAATAATGATAAAGCTAGTTATGCCACTTCTGGTAATCTTATGCTAGAATTTATGTCTGGAGATCCTGCTAAAAACCCTTATCATCTGTTACCATTTTATCTAGTCGGTTCTATTTGTTGCATAGTTGTGTTATTATTGATAGTTAAAAAACGTTCATGACGCATCTTGTTGTATTTACAATAATTATTAAGTTTACATATTTTACATAATGGAGAAATAGGTAAACACACATTTTGCCCATAGGTAACAAACGCCTCATTTATTTTGATCCAATATTTTTTGGGCGTTATTTTCATTAATTCGAATTCGGTCTTTTCAGCATTTTTTGTTTGAATTAAACCTAACCTATTTGAAATCCTATGAACATGAATATCTACAGGTATTGCAGCTTTCTTAAAAGCGTATACTAATACACAATTGGCAGTTTTTCTTCCAACCCCTGGCAATTTAACTAGTTCCGTCATTTCGTCTGGCACTTTATCATTATATTTTTTATGTATGATGTCTGCAATATTTTTTATTCTTTTAGATTTGACATGATAAAACCCAATTGATTTTATTATTTCTTCTATTTTTAATATCTCTGCATTTGATAATGTTTTTGGAGTTTTGTATTTTGCAAATAGTTTTTTTGCTGCTCGGGCAGTATTTTTGTCCCTGCTTCTAGCAGAAAGCACTGTGGCAATTAATATATGAAATGGATTTCCTCTGCTAGTCTTATGAATATGATTTAATGTGGTAATTCTATTAGAACTTATCTCATTCAAAGTATTGCGCATTAAATTCAAAATATTGATTACATCTATCATGTTCCTATATAATCTATAAGCAACATACAAAGGCTATATTAATTACATTATTATCAATATAATGATCTCTTGGAATTAACAAAATATGAACAAGATGCATTGGATGGTAAAAAAGGCGAAGCATTAGAAATTGCTTATCGAATACTTACTGCAGTGGGAGACGCAATGGATGCTACCAAACTCATTACAATTAAGTGGGTTCATGTTTCAGGAGTTAATTATAACACGATCGGTGATGCAGGTATGGAATTTTTATCAAATTTTAGTAAAACTGCAAGAACACGTGTTATGACCACGTTAAATCCAACTGGATATGATGTTGATAAATTACAAAATTATGATTTAGACGAAAACTTCATACATAACCAAGAGAGGATAAATAATTCATATGTAAAAATGGGAGTAACTACTTCTTTTTCATGTATTCCATACGATATTTATAAAATTCCATCTGGCGCACAGGTAGCTTTTGCTGAAAGCAACGCAGCAATTCACGCGAATTCTATTGATAATCTCAAAACTAATAAAGAAAGTGCGTTTAGTGCGTTGGCTAGCGCGATAACTGGAAAAAGCATATGTTCAAATATCAGGAATAATGAACCTGACTTGCCTGAAATTTCAGTACAATGTAAGTTTGATATACAAAACGAATTGGAATGTGGTATTTTAGGATATTTTGTTGGCCAAACTTCTAGAAAAATTGTTAACATAGATGGATCATTTAATATGGATGATGATGCAAAAACCAAATCTTTGTGTGGTGGAATTGGAACGTCTGGACAATGCGCTAAATATACTATGAATAATTTAGATCCTAATACAGAAAAAATAGATTTTGACAAAAAAGATTTTCAGAATATACATGATAAATTGAATACAGCAGATGATGGTGATGTAATAGCTTTTGGAAGTCCACAATTGGGATTAAATGAATTATTAAGAATGTCAGAAATGCTAAAAAACAAAAAATTTACAAAACCATGCATGATTTTCTGTCCACGTACGGTTAAAAATCAGGCAAATGTATTGGGATGCACAGATGAATTGGAACACACAGGATGTGAAATACTCTCTGATTGTTGCATTTGTTTTACACCATTACTGACAAACAAAAATTTGGATTCTGTTATAACCAATAGTATTAAAGGATCGTATTATCTAAACAGTAAAAACAAAATATGCACAAATATAAAACCAATGAAACAAATCATAAATGAAAATACAAAAAATCGTTAAAAAATTTATAATTAAAGGTATTATAAATGGTATCGTGATCAAATCTGATATACCTATTAATTTTTTGAGTTCTATTGATGTAAAAACTGGAGTTATAAAAGATCCTTCTAGTAATATATTTCAAAAATCTATTATAAATGTAGTTTTAGTTTTCCCACATGCTATAGGAAGTAGTGTTGGAGCATACTCTATTTATTCACTTAAATCTAATAACACATTTCCACGAGCAATGTTATGTAAAAATGCAGACCTAGTAGTAGCTTCTGGTTGTGCATTAGCCAATATCCCATTAGCTACAATATATGATAATAAATATGATGAGTTACAAACTGGAGACAAATTATTATAAATTGAGAAAAATAATATTTCTGAAATAATAGTTATGCCGTTTTCATTTTTACTATATGGCTTTTACCTGAAGGTATAGATCTTATCAAATCATCTAGCGTTACATCATTGACCGAATCAATTTTCAGAAGTTCATGTTTGATTTTTTTTGCTATATCTGACACTTCATCTCCACTAGGTGCAATAATTACATAGTTTTTACATTTATTCATTATCGTCTTTGGTAAACCTGAAATCACTATTGCACAGCCATCTACATCTATAACCCCTATCGCTAATTCCAATTCTGATACTGCTAGATAATTGCGTTTTCCTTCTATTGTGAAAGATCCTTTAGATAAAAACTGACCACTAGGAGCAGATTTCTTGACTTGTGACGGGTTGACCCAATAAACATTTAAACCATATGTAGATTCTCTCCACGCCCTGCTGAAACATGCTGTAATATTGGCAACTTCTATTATGGCATCTGCTGAAGCATTAATGCCATCTTTTAAAATGAAAAATGGAGATCCAAAAATATCTGCATGAAAAACAATATCCTCTTTTGCCAAATGTTTACGAATGATTATTGAATTTGATGATGCGTCTCTACCTCCTATTGCTAATAACCCATCTTGAGTGTAAAACCATCTATACCTTTCAAACCATTTCTTTTTTCTAATTTTTGAAAACGAAACAGTTTTTTTGATTTTTACAGATTGATTTTCTAACTCCATAATCTTTTTTTCTGTGTTGTTTCTTATACTCTCAATTGACTCTATAGCTTTAATTTGTTTTTTGGCTTCATCATAAAGCAACGAAATGATTGCGTGAAGTGACATATTTTCTCTTAATTTAATTTTCTCATTGCTTATTTTTAGAATTTGAACTCCTTTTTCATATATTATGTTTGATTTATGTTCATTTAATACATGATTAATATTTGGATCCGTGATATGTAATATTCCATTTTTAATAGACCGAGATAGATCTTTTGCCAATTCTGATATCTCTGAAGATTTTGTTTTTACAATTTTGATAGCATTGGATTGCTCTCTTATTTTATTTCGTAATTCATTGCATTTATTTTCTACATTTGTAGTTTTAATAGATTCATTACTTTCTATAAATTTTTTAGTGAATATAAAATCTAAACCGTCATTGAAGTCATGCATATTTTTGATTATGTTACTAGAATCTGTTTTGATTGGAATTACATCCAATGTATTGTCATCGTCTTGAATTATGACTGGATCATGTTTGCCTTTTATTACGGCATCTAGAGTTTTGTTGATTGCACTATATATTATATCGATTTCTTCTTTTTTTAAATCAGCACATGGTGTTTGAGAATCTATTTTTGCCATAGCAAAAATGATAGTTATATACTTAGTAGGAACTCCATAAGTTTTTCCAATAAATTTCCCAATAGGACCAGTTATATTTGTTATACCATCTAATAATTTAGTTTTATCTAATTCTAAAATGTTTAAACAATTTTTAGGTGGCTGTTCATACATCATACCAATTCGTAGTTGACGATGACGTACATTTACTGAATGTAAAATCGCAAGAATTTTCATTTCGTTATTGCATAATACAATATTTCCTGTACCGAAAAATTCTATAATTAACTTTATTTCTTTTCCATGATTATGAAATATTATATATGTTATTCTTTCTAACTCTATCTGAGATATCTCTACAAACTTTGATCGTATTAAATCGATACGTAATCTTTTTAATAGTTTATTATGTTCGATATTAGTAATTTTTGTATGCGTGATCCATATACCAAATGTTGATAAGACTAAATAAATATCTGGCTTCTCTGTATGATGTAGCTTAAATAACAATGAATTAATGTCGATGCTATATACATTACTCACATAGTATCCAGACGCTATATTGGTTATATAATTCGCCATGTATCGTAACTCTATTCCTGTTATTGCCACCGCATGATATTTTGTCCGGCCTATTTTTATGTAATGATTGCTAAAGATTTTAAACAGGTTTATTGTGATGAAATTAGATCCTGATGATTAAACATACTAAAAAAAACAACAAGAAGAACAACGAAGATAACGAGAAAAAAAATTCATACTCTGTAGAACCTGATGTTAGTAAAAACTCGCACAACAAATTATTTTGGATTCGAGTTTGTATGGCATCGCTAGGTGGTATTATGGCTACCTTGATGTTAGAATCATTGGAAGGAGAAGAACGCAGATGGGCATCTATATTGCTATTAATTTCCATTTTTATAACATCTGTGGGGATGGCAAAGTTACTCAAAATTCAGTTTCCAAAATCAGAAAAGAAAAAAATAATAACAACAGGTATTGGCAGCTATGTGTTTATTTATCTATTTGTGTGGATTTTAACTTATACGTTAATTCATGCTCAAACATAGCATATATAACTAATATTCGTGGATGTTGTATAAAAAATAAATGTGGCAATATAAAACTCCAGGAATTCCAGACGAAAATTTTTTACGTGATGATCACGTCCCAATAACAAAAGAAGAAATACGTACAATTCAAATTAGTAAAGCTAGGCTATGTTCAGGACATATCATTTATGATGTTGGATGTGGCAGCGGTTCTTTATCTGTGGAAGCTGCATTACAAGTAGGAAAAACAGGGAAAGTTTATGCTCTAGACATAAATATTGATGCAATAAAGTTAACACGACAAAATCTTTCTAAATTTAATATAAATAACACATCTGTAATACATGGTAATGCAAAAGATAAATTAGTTGATTTGCCAGCAAGCGATGTAATTTTTATAGGTGGAACTGGAGTAGATACAAAACAAATCATAGAACTATGCCATAAGAAACTAAAAACTGGAGGAAGAATAGTTATGGGTATAATATTGTTAGAAACTCTGTTTAGTGCACTGCAAACTATAAAAAAATTATTTACATCTGTAGATATAACCCAAGTTATAATTTCTAAGAATCGTCAATTATCTATTGGCACAATGATGTTGTCTAGAAACCCAATCATTATTATCTCTGCATCAAAATCTAGATTTTAATTAGGTATTTTCACTAGTTTTATAGTGTATGAATTAACTTGTGTGGGTTGTGGCCCTGGTGACCCAGATCTATTAACTATTAAAGCTGTTGACGCTATCAAAAAAGCAGATATCATATTATGTCCGACATCTAAAGATGGCAAAACTAGTATGGCATTATCTATAGTCTCTAAATTTTTTGTGAATCCTAAACCAGAAATCATCAACCTAATTTTTCCAATGGTTACAAACAAACAAATTTTAGATGAGTCATGGAACAAAAATTCGAAAATATTACTTGATTGCGTTTTCTCTGGTAAGAACACTGTATACATTACTATAGGAGACCCTCATTTATACAGTACTTGGATGTACATGTATAAGAAAATAGAACAACAACATCCTCAAATAAAAATTAAAGTAATTCCAGGAATCACATCTATATTCACTTTTGCGGCCAAAGCTAATATTGGTATAGGTGAGGCTAGCGACAAAATAGCTATTATACCATCTTGTTACAACTTATCGCACATACAAGAAATAGCTAAAAATTGCGACACATTAGCATTTCTTAAGGACGGCAGGCATTTTGAACAGATAATTAAAATATTGATAAAATCTGGATTCCCTAGCACTTCTAAATTTGTTATAGGACAAGATCTTGATACTGATAAAGAAATTATACGCAAAACTACTCTTGGTAAAATAACTAAAGATACGCTAACCACAAAATATTTTTCAATAATGGTGGTAAAACGTGCCTAAAGTATATTTTGTAGGCTGTGGTCCTGGAGATCCAGATCTATTGACAATTAAAGCTCTGAAATTCATAAAATCTGCAGATGTAGTTGTTTATTCTGGTTCCTTGATCCCATCACAAATAATTAAATTTTGTAAAACCAAAAAACTATACGACGCATCTAAGCTTATCAGAGAAGAAATTTTTGATTTATTAAAAAATTCTGCACAACAAAATAAATTAGTAATTAGACTACATGATGGCGATCCAACAATATACGGTGCAATAAAAGAACAAATGGATAATTTATCTAAATATAATATACAATCTGAAATAATACCTGGAGTAACTTCATTTCTTGCTTCCGCGGCATCTATTGGAACTCAACTAACATTACCTGGAGTAACTCAAACTATCATAGTAACAAGAGCTGAATCAAGAACAAAAGTACCGACAAAAGAAAAAATATCTAGCCTTGCAACTCATAACGCTACCATGATTTTTTATCTTAGTATACATCTTTTATCTCAAATAGTAAAACAAATCATTGATGGAGGGTATGATGAATCTACTCCTGTAGCAATTGTGTATAAAGCTAGTTGGAAAGATCAAAAAATAATTATTGGTAAATTGAGTAACATAGTACAACAAACGCATAGTGAAAAAATAACTAGAACTGCAATAATTATAGTTGGATACGTAATAAATCCGCATACTTATGAATATACTAAATTATATGACAAAAAATTCACACACAGCTTTAGGGCATCCAAATATACCCAATAACTAATACGTAATAAACCAAAATATTATAATGAAAATTACTAAAAAGAAATTAAATGATTGAACGTTCTAGTCTACTAGATCTGTCCAACCTTTTACGAAGACTGAGTTCTTGTATAATGGAACTGGTTGTCCTACAGTGAAATCCATCGGTCTCATCCAAAATATTGCTTTTGTTGGACATACTCCAATGCATGCGCCATCTGAAATACATCTTTCTGGATAAAAGACAAATGCTTTTCCTCTTTTCCAGCCTTCCACTGGTTTTACTCTTAATACATCTGGTCCCAAAGTCGTGCATATTTCAACGCATAGTGCGCATCCAATACACATTTGTTCACCAATGTCTGGTAATATTGCTACTGGCATTACCGTAATTATGCACGGTGGTATTAATATAACTTACCCATAAAATGCCCATTATAACGGCGTTAGAAATATTATAACGCTGTTAAATAATTGATCGCATTGATATAATTTTGCTTTTATTTCATTATTTTTTTGAGTACCACATTAAATAGTTTTTTTGGTTTTATTACATATGTACCTACAATAGATAAAAAAAAACCATATTTGTCTTCTGATTCTGTCTTGCTTGAAAATAATATATTTGATCTTGATATCTTGGCTAACGACGCAAATAACATTATGCTGGCGGTAATCTTTATACCTGGATCAATGAAAAACAAATTCGAAAAACTATTGAGAGAATCTATTATAACTAAACATTTTGTTTTAGTAATTTGAAGTGATACATATTTGATAATATCTATTATGTTTTTATTAGTTGGACGAAGTATGACTACATTTTTTTGGCAGTCTAAAATATTCGATTTATTATACCCAGTATACAAAAGATCGCAATCTAAATAAATTATTTTGTAATTCGTTAATTTGATTAACCTATCAATGAAATTGATCTTCGCAAAAGAATCTTCATAGTCTAATTTAATCATATTTGACTGCATTAAATTAATTGTTTTGCTCACACAATCATTCATATAATTTTTATCATACATAATGGCATAATTAGCTGTAAAATAATATGAATTTTGATGAAAAGATTTTGCATGATTTTTCACATAAAAAAATTTACATGAATAATGCCTCTGTTTCCATGATGCCATTACCTTGCATCGAAAAAATGAAAAATTTTCTTATTGCATATAATGATGTTGGACCAGATTCTATAGATTCTGAACAATTGATAGTAGAGGAATTAACGAAAACCCGTAAAGCTATTTCTAAACTATTACATTGTGCCACTAACAAAATAATCATGACACAAAGTACCACTGATGGAATAAATATTGTAGCTAACGGCCTTTCATTAGAATCCGAATCCAATATAATATTACGTGGATCTAACCATGAGCACCATGCAAATTATTATCCGTGGTTGAAATTATCTCACCGTACTAAAATTAGAAATTTGGAAATAAATGAGAATGGATTTTTTGATATGAATAATTTCTACAACAATGTAGATGCTAGCACCAAATTGGTAGTATTGAGTCATGCACTATATAATACTGGCTCAATTATGCCAATAAATGAGATAGGTGAAATTCTAGAAGAAAAACGTGTGCCATATTTTATTGATGCAGCACAAACGATTGGATGTTTGGATGAATTTAATACCAATAAATGTAAGTGTACTTTTGCATCTTTCAATGGTTCCAAATGGTTATGTGGGCCTATGGGTACAGGAATTTTTTATTGTGGTGAACCAGATTTGCTGCTGCCGATGAATATTGGTGGAGAATCTGCCATTTTGTTTAAAAATAAATTGGTGTATAAAGACGTTCCAAACAAATTCCAAACAGGATTCCGTAATTATGTAGGGTTCGTAGGATTAAATGCGTCTATAAACTATCTCGTAAAAATAGGGTTAAGTAAAATACGTAACATAGTAATTAAGTTAGCAAATATGCTGAGAAATGAATTATTAAAAATTAAAAATGTTAAAATTTATGGACCTGAAGATCCCAACATGAGAACTAGTATAGTTTCATTCAATATAGATAGTTTAGATCCAATACTAGTAACAAATAGATTAGAAAAACATAAAATTATTCTTGCAGTTCGTGAAATTTATGACAAAAAAATAATTAGAGCTTCACCGCATTTTTTTAATACTGAGTACGAAATTATGGAGATTGTGAAAGCAATTAAGCAAATATGACTCTGTTTTTATAATATCAAAATGTTTTGAACTATCAAAAAAATGTATACATTAGTTTAGATTATAATGATAATGCTTTGGTTTACCAAAATTAAATATAATATTGAAACAATGTTTACTATTAAATACAGTGAAAACAATTAGTATTTGTTGACTAAACTTGGTGATGCTTGGAGAACACTTCATGGTAAAATAATCAAAAAACCTACTAATTTTTCATGGTTGATTAATAATAGCTTGGCCGGATCTGGCATGCCTACATCTAAACAAGAAATAAACTGGATTGCCGAACAGGGTGTAAAATCAATAATCAATATGACTGAAAATACTTTACCAGAATCTTGGCTGCTAGATCTAGATTATTTACATATGCCAACAGCTGATCGTAGTGCGCCAGATATAAATAAAATTGACCTAGTTGTAGATTTTATTAATGCGAAATTAAATGATCGCATGCCTGTGATGGTTCATTGTGCTGCTGGTATTGGCAGAACTGGAACTATACTCGCTTGCTATTTCATCAAATATCTAAATTACTCAGCTGATGAAGCAATAAAAAAAATTAGGAATGCTAGACCTGGATCTATTCAATCTACATCGCAAGAAATAGCCATAAATCTATATGAAAAACATACACGACAATAAATCATTCTGGTATTGATTGTGTGGCTAGTTTTCCATTTTCTATTTTAATAAATAGATATCTGTTGTCTTTAAAAATTAATGTTATGCCGCCTTCTTTGTCTGGATCTTCTATTTCTAGTAATTCCTGTCCTCGTAATCCATCATATTTTGACATTAATATTTACTAAACTCTCCATCTTATATCCTAATTGATTATAATTTCAATCTCTTGTGAGCGTTTTTTTATGTATTCTTCGTCTATGTAGTTATGTTTTTTCCAAGATGCATATATCTCTGACACTATCTTGTGAGAACCACTTCCTAATTCTGATGATTTTAACAGTATATTTTCATTGAATCCAAAAAATTCTTTCAAAACATCATCTTCATTTAGCTTAATATATGACTTAAAATTTTTGATTATTTGCACCCAAATACGTTTTTGTGCTGACGGATTTACTAATTTTGGATTTCTCGTCCAAAAAAAAGAAGCTTTTCTATACGTATTTATGGCTATTCCTATATCGTGTTTTTTTATGCCATTTTTAATTAGTTTTACTCCGTATTTTATTTTTATTTGATTATCATTTTTGGTATATGCGTCTGTCCAGTTTTTTTCATTAAATACATGAGGTAATGCACCATTTATGGTAAATTTTACGTTTATTATAATATCTTCATTAGTATTAAACATATTTTTGTTAGTAGTTAATTCTAGATCTGAAACGAAACTTTTCATGGTTTTTATATATAATGATTTATATCCATAATAAATCATTTTTTAATTATATGAATATAGATATTATCACTTCTAGTAGTGATGAAGTTTGTTTATCTATAAAAAAATTTGATATTGGTATTTTGTACATAATCCAACATGAATTATTGAAACATGTTGAATTTGCAGGTGTAATCATCAAACATCCTTTAACAAATGAATGTTGGATGCGTGTACAAATACATGATACAAAACCAAAAGAAGAAATTATTGAAGCTAATGATCGTGCCATTTCTATGTTGAACAAAATATCAAATCTCTTTAATAAAATAGAAAAAGAGGCTACATCTCAATGAAATTTTGCCCAACATGTGATGTAAGATTAAAAACAATAAACTCTGAATTAAAATGTAGTAAATGTGGACATATAGAAACTAAACTCCAAACAACTCAAAATACGAATAACCAAAAATCTGATTTTAATATATTGGAAAATGACGAAAACATGTCATTACCAACGATTGATATCAAATGTGAACGATGCGACAATGTTAAGGCAGTTTGGTGGATGCTACAAACACGAAGCGCTGATGAACCTACTACACAGTTTTATCGTTGCACAAAATGCAATCATACATGGCGTAATTATTCATGAGAATCAAATGTTTGATATGTGAAAAAATTGTCATTTGCTGCTAAAACCAACGGTTCTGATAGCCTTAAAGCAATAATATCTGCTATTTCTACACTGGTTGAAGAAGCTACTTTCGTAGCAACTGCAGAAGGAATAACATTTAGAGGAATGGATCCATCTCATGTAGCACTAATAGACATCTCATGGCCAAACTCAGCTTTCGAAAAATATCAATGCAGTGATAACATAAAATTTGGCGTACGAATAGACGAACTCTCCAAACTAATAAAACGTGCCAATAAAAAAGACAGTATAGAAATTGGAATATCTGTAGATAATATGTTAACTGTTCAAGTTGGTAAAACCAAAAAATATAAAATCAGATTAATCGAAAGTTCTTCTACAGACACTCCTCTTCCCAAAATATCATATGATGCAAAAATCGAATTAAAGTCATCGGTATTCGATAAAATTTTAGGCGATGTACAAGTAGTATCTGATTATTTGACAATGAAATCGTTTTCTCCCAACATAGAATTTTCAGGAAAAGGAGATCTAGGAGAAGTCACAATAAATATGGAAAAACATCAAGACGAAGTCATCGAAGTTAATTCCAAAGATGTAGTGATTGGAACATATAGTTTGGAATATCTTAACCCCGTAGTTAAAGCTGTTGGAACCACAGCTAATTCAATAACATGTGAATATTCTACTGCAAAACCATTACGAATGGAATTTAAAATAACAAATATTGGAAGAATACACTTCTATCTAGCTCCACGTGTTGATAGCTAAACGCATTTAAAAGAATTATACGAATATCTATCAATTTGAAGCTAGTGATAAAATTTGATGGATGTTCAATATCTACTTCCAAAAATATTAACAAAATATGTTCGTATTTGAAACAATTGTCAAGCACTAATGAAATTGTTGTTGTTTGTTCAGCTATAAATCAAACTACTGACACTCTGATGAAAATTGCAAAGTTAGTAGAAGCGAAAGATAAAAAAACAATAAATTTGTTGATATCAAAAATAATTAAAAAACATAAACAAATAGCTAGAAGGTCTATTAACAAACAGATAATCCGTAATAGGTTAATGAAGAAATTAGACACTGACTTCAATGATCTCAGAGAATTTTTATCAGGTGCATTGATTATAGGCGAGATTACATCTAGATCTTTAGACTATTTAATTTCTTTTGGAGAAAAATTATCTATAAATATAATATCACATACTTTGTTAAATCTAAATTGCATGTCATTTCCACTTACTGGCAAAGAAGTTGGAATCGTCACTGACTCTAATTTCGGTAAATCTAAATTACTTGTAGATACTACAGAGCTAAATGTTTCTAAAAAAATCAATTCGTTGTTAGACCAAAAATTGCTTCCTGTTATTGGTGGATTTGTAGGTGCAGATCAATATGGACACATAACAACTTTTGGAAGGCGTGGATCAGATTACACTGCCACAATAATAGCTTCATGTATCCATGCTGACGAAATTTGGATTATGGGCAGCACCAATGGATTGATGACAGCAGACCCACAAATAACGATCAATTCATGTGTCTTAAAGGAAGTATCTTATGCAGAAGCTGTTGAAATGAATATTTTTGGGATAAAACAAATCCATCCGCGTGCATTTGAACCATTATTAAAAGATAAGATTCCAATGAGAATAAGAAGTGCATTCAATATAGCTAATACCGGAACTTATATATCTTCATCAACAAAATCAAACATCCAAAAACCAGTAAAATGCATTCATACAATAAAACATAACGGATTGATTGATATACGTGGAAGTATGATTGGACTTCAGGGCACGGCAGCTAAAATATTTTCGACTTTGGCTAATGCCGGAGTTAACGTAATGATGATCTCTCAAAACCCATCAGAATCAAGTATATCTATAGTTGTTCAAAAAATGGATCTCGATAAAGCTGTTAATTCATTAGAAATAAATTTACTTGGCAAATTAGTTAAAAAAATAGATGTTACAACTAATGTGTCAATTATTGCTTTAATAGGATCTGGTATGCGAGGCACAATAGGAATTGCATCTAAAGTATTTGATATTATTTCAAAAAACAATGTCAATGTAGTGATGATAGTCCAAGGATCATCTGAGCTTAACCTATCTTTTATAATTAGAGATGCAGACTGTAATTCTGTAGTCAAATCACTACATGAAGAATTTCATTTATCTAAGCAATAAAAATTTAACAAAATTCATTTTAACAAAAAATAAATGATACCAAAATATATTTTGTTCATTGAAAGGTAAATTATACATTGTTGGTGTTGGTCCTGGAAGTCATGATCATATGACATTTCATGCACGAAAAGTAATAGATGAAAGTGATACAATTGTTGGATATGAAACATATGTAAATTTGGTCAAAGATCTAATACATGGTAAAGATGTATATCGATATGCAATGACGCAAGAAGTAGATCGTGCGCAACAATGCATTGAACTTGCTAAAAGTGGAAAAACTGTATCATTAATTTCTAGCGGAGATCCAGGTATTTATGGTATGGCTGGATTAATTTATGAAATGCTTGCGGAGTCTGGATGGGATCCACAAAAGGATCTAACTGTAGAAATAATTCCAGGAGTATCTGCATTGAATTCATGTTCTTCATTAATAGGATCCCCATTAATGACAGATTTTGCCGTATTGAGTATGAGTAATCTTTTAGTGCCATGGGATATAATTCAAAAAAGGGTTGAAGCTGCCGCTAAAGGTGATTTTGTTATAGTGATTTATAATCCATCAAGTAAAAGACGAATACACCAAATTAAAGATACACGACAAATCTTACTTAAATACAGGTCGCCGTCTACTCCAGTAGCTATTATAAAAGGAGCATATAGAGAATCAGAAAAAATAATAATTACTAATTTACAAAATTTGGAACATCAATATGATAATTTGGGAATGATAAGTACAGTGATCATTGGAAACTCGAGTACATATAACTACAAAAATTTAATTATCAATCCACGTGGATACAAATCAAAATATAATTTCATATAACTAATAAATTAAGGCTAAATTTTATTATTTAATATATTGATTATATTTACATCCAGTTTTAATTTATTTCTTACTGGTTTTATGATCTTAGTTAAATAATAGATTGCAGATAATTTTAAATCTACCGGATGTAATTTCCCGTTCGCAAAATCTAATTCTATTCCATTATAATCACTATATGTCATATCGCCTCCAAATTTTGGTGGTCTCTCAATAACAACCTCTCTAAATTCGTGACAAATTATATTCTTCATGATTTCTAATACTGGATTATTATTTATATTGCCGTTCTCACACCATGATTTTTCTATTTTGTTTTTTATTACTTCATCTGAATCATGTATGAATATACCAGAATTTGTATCTGATTTGCTCATTTTGTTTATATTATTTGGTTTGGGTGATTTCAAGCTTGGTAAAATTTGATGATGTATCGCAATCGGTGTTTTCCAGCTCAACTTTGGGAATATGTCTCTCACAGCCATGTGTATTTTACGCTGATCCATTCCAGAATGAGCTATATCTATATCCAAATCATGAATATCAGTAGCTTGCATTGCAGGATAAAGTAATTTTGAGACATCTAGTTTTTCTTTTTCAGATCTTCCCATTATAGTTATAGCTCTAATTGCACGTGGCAACGACAAATGTTTAGATACTTTGATTAAGTCTAGCCAATATCCATCTTGAGAATCATAAAAATCAGAACCGATAATTATTTTGGCATTTGGACAAACAATTTTGAATGCATCTTCATAATACTTTGAAACCTTTGATATCTCGTCTAAATTTCCTATCTTATCATTAATTAATGTGTGCCAATCAGCTAAAAAAATATTGCATTTTATGCCCACTTTTATAAAATCATTAATTTTAATACCTATTAGTATCAAACTCCCTAAATGTAAAAATCCTGAAACTTCTAACCCTATGTAATGCTTAGGACAATTATTTGTTTGTAACATGTTTGATAATTCTATTTCAGTAACTATTTCATTAGTAGGCTGTGATTTTATAATATTAATTTTCGTAGTGACGTCCAACATTCTATCTAATTTTTCTCAACCTATAAATTTACAGATTTTGTAATACATTATTTTTTCGCGGTCTAGTACTCAAGTAAAACGCATGAGAACTAATTAAAAATGCAGATAAAAACATTTTAGTAGCAAAAATTAAGTTCCATGGTCTATTTGAATCTGGATACGATATAACTAATGAATCTATATCTGGAATCTCTCCATTTATTATGCCAGCTGTTATTTGAGAATTCAGTACTATGAAATTGTATAATACTTCGTACAAACTTATTACTGAAAAACTTAACAGCATAAGCTGTAATAAAGACATTTTCCATGAGTCAACTTTAACTGTCCTTTTCCAACCTATTCTTGAAACACAGTACCATGAAATTATACTTGAAAAAAATAACCACGTTGTTAGTTTAGCAAAATTTTTAAAAGGTATTTCAGTCTTAACTAAAATCTCTCCCAGAACATAAGTATTTTTTTCTTGCCATTCTGTAAACATATGGAATATACCATATAGCATTATTGCAGTCATGATGAAAGAAGATATATAAAATATACACAAAAATATTTTGTAGCCACTATCTGTCTTTTGTATATTAGTTTCCATCATTGCGATTGTTTAGATTGTTATATAAAAACCGATTGAAATATTTCACATTTAAACTAGATCTCAATTTGTGTGTTCCATTAGTAACCATGTTTTTGTCTATCTCTATTTATGTAATTTTTTTTTGTGTATTCATCTAATATTTCTGTTGGGCTTAAATTAAGTTCTAACGAAGCTTGAATTACAAAATGCCATATATCAATAAGTTCTTCTTTGGCTTCTTTCACATTAAAATCTGTTGGTTTTTTCCACCATTTCCAATTTGTGATACGTTGTAATTCTGCAGCTTCATGTATTATTGCTATACATAACATTGATATTTTTTCTTCCATTGTATTTGGATATCTTGACAAATCCATTAAAGAGGAAAGTTCCTTCTGTAATGAAAAAATTAAATCTAGTTTGTCTTCCACATTTAATCTAACCATATTATTCCCTATAATCTTTGAGTCATCATCTTGTATTTTTTAATTCGATCTTCGATTTGGATTTTTTCTAAGCTTAATAATTTTTCTACTCCGTATCCTTCTACTACAAAAGACCCTAACACATTTCCATATACGAGTCCATCTCTTACAGTTTTTACACTAACATTATGTTTGTTAGCCAAATAACCCATCATAGCTCCGCCCAAACAATCTCCAGCTCCAGTAGGATCTCTAATATTCTCTATTGGAAAAGCCGCTAATGGAAATATCATATCATCATGAAAAAGAATTGATCCATGCTCACCTTTTTTTATTATAACGTATTTTGTTCCTAACCCAATAATTTTTTTAGCACATTTAACTAAATTATGTTCTTTAGTCAATAATCTAGCTTCTTCATCATTAATTGTGGCAATGTCTGAATTTTTTATCATCTTAATCACAGAATATTTTTTGGTGTATATCCAATATTCTACAGTATCACACATTGATAATTTGATATTGTCAAAGTTCTTAATGATTTCAATATTTTGATCTGGATCATTATTTGCTAAATACACAAATTCTGATTTTAAATACTGTTCTGGGATTTTTGGATTAAAATCTCTGATCACATTTAATTCTGTTTTCAAAGTTTTTCTTGTACTTAAAGTTATATCGTATTCGCCATCATATCTGAACGTTTTTCCACTTTTTTGGTTTAATCCGTCTGTGTTGACATATTTATTCAGTATGTCGTGATAAAAATCAGGGAAATCTTTTCCAACCACTCCTATTATTCCAGTTTTGGAAAAAAAACTTGCTGAAATACTTGAAAATGTAGCTGCCCCTCCCAACACTTCGTGTAGTGTTGATGTGGGTGTTCTTATTGTATCTAATGCCACCGAACCAAAAACAATTAACAATATTGTATCACATTTAAACTATGTATAAATCAAATTAATTGTGGTCAGATTACTTATTATATTAACAAATATCGTAGTAATTTAAATTGAAACGTTACTGTAATAAAATAATTTGTTGCCAGAGAATTTTATATGTATTTTCTCCAAACATCGTTTAGACATAAATTAATTGCAGATCATTCATTATACATAAGTTCAGAATCAATATTGCGCTTAATTGTTTTTATAATGAATTGTTATGTGTTATTCATTTACATAACCACAAATTTTACAATTTGATATTATTTGACCATCTAAATGATTAAAATGTGTTTTACATTTTTTACAAGTGTGGTGCATGTCAAAATATCCATCATCTTCAGTTTCTCCAATTTGTTTTGAATCTAAAACTTGACTTTTACATATTATACAATGGCACCCACATATCATAATTATTATATAAAATATATCTACTAATATATGCTAATTTATTAAAATATCTGTGACAAAAAGAAAAATACCTATTGAAATAGATGTTCATTTCAAAATTTTTGGCAAAGAGCCATGGGAAGTTATCTATGGTGATCGTTGCGTTATTTGTAATACTCGAATTGACGAATACGGTTTCTGTTCTTGTGGCTCTGATGGTGATTAGACTAACATTATTGAACTATTAACGCACAAACTTTTATTGGAATATCATATTAAAACAAATTTAGTAACGATAAATTTGTATAATCTTATATATGACATATAAAAAACCATTTATGTGATCAGATGAATCAAAGTATTGTTGTAAAAA
>JAHRAP010000040.1 GCA_020027255.1 Nitrosopumilaceae archaeon
ATTTTAATAGCAGATAATATTTTGCCATGTATTGGTATTAATCTATATATATCTATAACATTACTTAATTCTATCACATCCATCAATCCTGTTCCATGATGAAGTGATTTCCTTATTATACCATCTATGATGACTTTTCCGTTATAAATCACATATTTACATTCTCTTAGTGTGGATACTAGTTTCAATTTGTCTCTTAGCAATACAGCTGTTGGAATAGAATGATTTTTTTTGTGTGGACCAGGCTTTACAGTGATAGCAAATCTTTTACTTTTTCTGTTAAGTCCCCAGAAAATAGGCGCCATCTGACGCTTAAGTTTTTTATTACCTGATATTCGTGTCAATTCAGTAGCTGGTTTTATTTTTATTTGGATCTACGTTTTGTATTTTATTTTTTCTGAGCTTGTCATCTGTATTTAGACTAGTTATAACGACATTTGAAGAATGTATATTCACATTTACTTTTTCACCTTTACTTTTTTCTCTTTTTATGCCATCTATAGAAATTTTGGATTTATTTAATAATATTTTTAATACTTTACCATCTACGCCTTTGTATTCCCCTCTCATTACTTTTACCATGTCGCCAATTCTTAATCTCAAATTTCTTTGTTTATATTTTTTTCTTAGTTCTTTTGATAACAAACTTTTAAGATTATTATTTGATAATTTAATGTTATTTGTCATTATATCACTATTGATGCTAAATTAGCTATTCTTGGCCATTTTTCTGATGCTTCGATAGCTACAGGTCCCTTAATATCTGTTCCTTTGATCTCTCCTTCTGGTGTAATTAATACAGCTGCATTGTCTTCGAATGATACTCTACTTCCATTCAACCTTCTTATTGGGTATTTTTGTCGTATTATTACAGCTCCGTATATCTGTTTTTTTAATTCAGCTGGACCTTTTTTTACTACTACACTAACAAAATCACCAACTGATCCTGCAGGCATTCTTGATACTCTTGTTTTAGATTTTTTTACCATGATGATTTCTAATATTTTAGCTCCAGTATTATCGGCACACGTTATTTGTGATCCTACTGGTAATGAACGCGTTACATATGGACGAAATTCTTGTACGCCTTTTGCAGATACAGCTCTACTTTTTACCATTTAAGACTTGACTCCTATCACTACAAAAGAAACTGATTTAGAAATAGGCTTACATTCTGCAGTTATTGCATGTGTATTATCACTTATTTTTATACATGGAGGCAAATGTGCATGTACTGTATTTTTTCCTCTACCATACCTTTTAAATTTATTAAACCTAATTGGTGCTTCTTTTTGCAGAACTACTGTCTTGTTTGTTTTTGTGCTGACTATCTTACCATCAAATAATTTTCCACGCAGTGATAAATTTCCATGAAATGGACAATGTTCATCCGCACATTCTTGTTGTGGAGCTTGTATGTTTAACCCTATATTTTTAGCCAATTTTATCCACGCAATCTTTCCTCAGATCGATTATTAATATCATTTCCTGAGACTGTAACCATCTCTCCATTTAAATAAAATTTCCAAATATTATGTGATTTGGGAATTTTTTTTAAACCTTTGTATGTATTGATCAAGATCATATGTTGTGTTTCATTAATAATAGTGCCACTTAATCCTATCGTATTCTGATCTGTAGAATCAACTATTTCTGTTTTTAATCCTATCATCTCATGTAATTTTATATTTTCTATCGTTCTCATTTGTTTTCTAGTTTAGTTAATTGTGTCATTAATCTTGCAATTTCTTTTTTTAACGGTTTTATCTTACCGCTATTTTTTTTAAGTGTGCCTTTTGAAGATTCAACCTGAAATTTAATTAATTCAATGCGAGATTGATGAATTCTTTCCTTAAGATCATTTTCGTTTAATTCTCTAATGGTTTTCATTTTTAATCTTGCCATAATTACTTCATTTCACTCCTTATTTTTCATCGATTTTTGATTTTGTTTTTCATGCACTGTTGATTTATTTGGATTTTCACTTTGATTTAATTTTTTGTTATTGTCAGTTTTTTCATCTTCGTTTTCAACAATGTATTTAATTTCTTCTTTAACTTTTTCTTTCTTTGCAATTTTGATTTGTATTCCTACTAGACCCATAGGTGTTTTCACATGTGCAATATCTTCATCTACTATACTATCTGCATGATTTCCGGATCGTGGTAAAATTCCTGCTGAATGTTTTTCAAAAGATGATCTATCTCCACGTAATTTTCCTGAAATTGTGATTTGTACTCCCATTGCGCCTTTTTCCATTATCTGTTGTATTGTCCACATTGTTGCTCGTCTGAAAGCTATTCCACGTTCAATATGAGAAGCTAATCTATTACACATAACATTAGGTGATAATTCTGGTTTTGTAATTTCGATAACTGATATTTGTGGATTTTTTAAGTCAAAATCATGTTCTAATCTTGTGGTTAGTGCTTTGATACCTGAACCTTTTTTGCCTATCACTATTCCTGGCCTTGTTACATGTAATGTGACTCTGGTACCTGTTGGCATTTTCGATATATCTACATGAGAAAATCCAGAATCTTTAATTCTGCTTTTTAAAAAATCTCTCAACAACATAGAATTGTAATTGTCTTTTAGAACATTTTTTACAGACGACATATTATAATTCCTGAGCCACTAATTCTACATGTGTTAGAAAATTATTTTTTGGCGAAGATCTACCCATGGCTCTTGGGATGAATCTTTTAATACATGTGCCTTTATGCACTGTTGCATTTACTATTTTTAATTTATCTAAATCCATACCTTTGTATTCTGCATTTGATTCTAAATTTTCTAATAATTTTATTATTTCTGCTGCTGATTTACATGGATATCTACCAGACATAATACGAGGATCAGATCTATGTCCAACATGTTTGTTATATCTTTTAAATGGCACTGCTCTTTTTTTAGCGATTACAGAATTTAAATATTCTTTAGCTCTATCGACTTTCAATCCTTTTATTGTCACTGCAATTTCACGTGCATGTTTATGCGAAATTCCTTTTTCACGTAAAGATGCTTTGACATGCTTTTTGGGATCATAATATTGAAATGAATAACTAAACTTGCTCACAATGATCACTTTAATGGTACGTATAGACTCGATCTAGAAGCACCTACTCCTGGTGCTCCATGTTGTACTCTTTTATTAGTAATTACATATTCTCCTATGTAGTGCCCAATCATTTCTGGAATTATATTAACAGGAACAAAAGACTTTCCTGAAAAAACATTTATAGTTATACCAGTCATATATGGTAAAATTATTAGATCTCGTATATGTGTTTTAATAGAAGTTTTTAATTTGCCAGTTTTTAATAATTTAATTTCTTCGATTAATTTTCTTTTGCCGTCTGTAATACCTCTTGTGAGAGAACGTCTTTGTCTTGCAGGAAATACTTGAAATAATTTTTCTAATTGAAGATTCTGTAATTCTTCCAACGAAATCCCATAATACTTGAATTCTCGAACCATTTTATAATTACCATCCACTAACTGACATTTATAGCATACCTATTTTCGTTGCCAGATCTCTAGCTTTTTCTACAGTTTCAAATTTTACAAATGCTTTTTTGCCATATAGCGTTCTATTGACATTTATTTTTACACATTTTTCATCATATAAAGAATTAATTGCTTCTGATATCTCATTTTTATTGGATGTGTTTTTGACAATGAAACATATTTTTTTATCATTTTCAATCATTGCAAACGTTTTTTCTGTTATATGAGGTCGTAATACTATTTTTAATGCTGTTGATGGATTCATGATATTTTTTCCAATACAGATAATTTTGTAAATTTAATTTTTGCTATTTCGTCAATTGCATCTTTGCTATAGATTGTTAATCTTCCAATCTGAGATCCTGGTGCTAAATCAAGAATACTAAGATTATTTACTGATCTGACATCTACTCCTGGCAAAGATCCACAAGCTTTAGATAAACTATCAGAATTTTTAGTAACAATTAACAAACTTTTACCAACTTTATTTTTACGTCCTCGATATGAAGGTTTACCTGTACGTAATTTTCTTGTTTTTAATCTATCTATATCGTCAATTAAATTGAGATTAGTTATTATCGATTTAATTTCAGATGTTTTTGTTAAATTTTCTATTTGGTTTGATATTATTATTGGAAAATATTTTAGTTTATTAATTTTATGTCCACGATTTTGTACATGCTGCTTTGAAGTTGTGGCCGCTATAGCTAGACATAATGCGTATTTATTTTCTTTTTTGTTTAATTTTTTATAAATTATTTTGCTGCTTATTGGAGGATGAGCTTGTCTACCTCCTCTCACTGATGCAACTCCTCCAGCTTGTCCTTGTCTTCCACCGCCACCGCTATGTATTCTGGCAATTCTAGACTGGCCATGTCCTGTTGGTGGATTTAAAGTACTTGCAGACACATCCATTCCTGCAGTATTATGTCTGCCTTGTTTTTGAAATTGATGTGAATTAAGATTTACAAATGCTTTATGAATTAATTTATAGTTGATATCTAAAGAAAAAATTTTTGGAAGTTCGATTTCTTTTTCTACATCTCCATTAGTTGATAAAATTACTGATTTCATGTAATTACACTCAATATGTTTGGTTTGTTCAACTTTTTTTGTAAGCATCTTATTTGCATACGTAGTTTAATTAGACGTTTTGTTGTTCCAGGTACAGAACCATTAATTATAATATAATCTCCATTCACAAACCCAAAATGCTTAAATCCATTGTCAGGGTTAATATTAAATTCTTTATTTTCAATATTGCTAATCATCATGATTCTCTTATTGTATTCTATTCTTTGGTGAAATCCCCTTTGACCTGCACGAGGTACTGTGTACATGACATTTTGAGGTGAAATTGGTCCCAACGATCCTACTTCTCGAACACTTTTTCTTGATTTGTGTTGTTTTCTCTTAACACCCCACCTAGTGACTGGACCTTCCCAACCTTTGCCTTTTGTTATAGCTGCGACATCTATTTTCATACCAGATTCAAATATTTCATTTATTTTTAATGACTTTCCTAAAATATTTTTCACATATTCCAATTGTGTTTTTATATCGCTACCATTAACACCAATTTCAAAAATATATGGCTTCTTCTGCGACAATCCTATCTTA
Source organism: Nitrosopumilaceae archaeon (assembly GCA_020027255.1). Classification (GTDB taxonomy): domain Archaea; phylum Thermoproteota; class Nitrososphaeria; order Nitrososphaerales; family Nitrosopumilaceae; genus WTHC01. The sequence continues at coordinate 5,131 of JAHRAP010000040.1, forward strand.
TTAGGCACAATAAATACAACAACAAATAATTTTTTAATTTCATGAGAATATTTTTTGAACTTTTGAAAATTATTATCTTTTTTTAGTTTAACATATTTTATTATTTCTTTGGGTAGATCTGAAGCAAAAACATCATAAACATTGTTGTTATTAGTATATCCTCTTGCGCCAATAATGATGGAAGGTGGTGTAGCTAATACTGTTCCAATACCCACAATTTGTTTGCCTGCATTTGGTGTTTTTTCACGATCATCTATACTTACAATTTGCACACAGCCTACTTTAAATCCTGCATGTCCTAGAATTTTTGGCTTATCTCCGATATTTCCTATTGGCCAATTCCGTATTCTTGCTTCCATACTTTTTGCTCGTCCGCGAGGAAGATATGCAAGACTACCTCTTCTAGGTTGGCTATGCTTCCTATGTCCCATAATCAATCGAAGTAGGAAACACTATATATCTATTCTTAACAAACAAAGTGATTTAATCTATTGATTAAAAATATTTAAAATAGACAAAACTCCTCCAATAGCTTCCTCAAGTCTCACTGTTTCTGTTTTTTGTTTTGGAAAAAAATTTAATATTTTAGAATGTGGGATCCTATGAATTCTGTTTCCTAAAATTTCATGTAATCCTTTATTTGTAGTTCCAAACACGATTAACAATTCATTATCTCTTTCATTATATTTTTGTAATTGTTTTATTGACGCTACTGAACCTTTCTTAGATGTTAAAATTATGTTACCTTTCCAAGAGTGTAAAAAATTCCAAAGATTTTTTTTGGTTTTGATATCATATCCCCAATATTCATCAATTTCGTTTCGATCTATTTCTTTATATTCTAAGTTTGGGTAATTATTTCTAAATTGGATTTGAGTTCTACTGCCAATAGATTTTTTTCCAAAGTATCGTAAAATACAAATCCCGATATCAATAAATGTTTTACGACGATAGTTAAAAACTACACCGTCCTTAATATCTCTAGGTTTTATTTTTCTAATTTTATTTACAGTATTGTGACTAGGTATTTTTAATGGCGCTGTAATTCCAGCATATCTCAGTTCATTTATTTGAGAAAATAACCTTCTGCGTAAAAATTGAGGTGTATCTATATACTTGAAAACTGTGATCATAAACTGACTATCTGTTTTGAACAAATCACTCTCGTCATAGATAAAAATAGTGCGTATTTGGAATATAGCGCAAGTGCGTGCTATTTGTGAAATTTTTTTTGTTTTATTAACTTGAGTTTTTTCATCAGCTAATGAAGAATTTGGAATGGCAATAGAAAATTTCATTAGTGTAAATTACAATTTTATTTATCTGAATTATAATTTTCTTTAGCTTTTTTTGAAAACATGTTTATTTCTTCGTCTCGAATATTTTCAAAGATTTTGTTATCTAAGTTAATTTTAGACATTTTTATGTATTTTGCATTTTCTTTATCTTCACTTGCGATATAAATTGCTGATATTGCTAATACCGCAGCATCATTTAAGGTAATTTCAGAAGTGTATTTTTTTTCGAAAAATTCAGTAACTTTTTCAGAACCTGATCCTATTGCAACAGCATCGTATGGTATATAGGTACCACTAGGATCTGTTAAATATAAAGAACATTTATTCTCTACCACCCCTCCTATTATTAAAGCAACGCCGAAAGGACGTACACCTGCATACTGAGTAAACTGTTGACATTGATCAGCTAGATGTTTTGCTACTGATTCTGCATCTACTGGTTCATTATATATTAATCTATTACTTTGTGCAAAAAAACGTGCACTATCAACTTGATTTCTAGCATCTGGAATATATCCAGCTGCAGCAACTCCAATATGATCATCTATTTGAAATATTTTTTGTGATGTGTGCGCAATCTGAAGCTTACGTGGTTTTTCTTCAACCGCAATTATAATTCCATTTTTGCATTTTATTCCTATTGCAATAGTGCCTCTTCGAACCGTTTCTATTGCATATTCTACTTGATATAACCGTCCATCTGGCGAAAAAACAGTAATTGCTCTATCATAACCTTGTTGTGCTGGTAACAAATCAAATAGATTGATTTTAATGTTTAATTTAAATTGTTATGTTGTAGATATGGAATTTAAAATAGATT
>JAHRAP010000041.1 GCA_020027255.1 Nitrosopumilaceae archaeon
ATATCTGAGCCAGATCTGGCAGCTAATAACGCACATTCTAAATTATCTACTTCTGTTTCAATGGTTTTATATTTCAATTTTGCTTTTTTAGATCTCCATTTTGATCTATTATCGAGGCGTTTATTTGTGCGCCTACTTTTAATCCCAATAAACTATTGGTATTATTTTTTAAGTCTACTGATATTGATTTCCCTGTTTTGTCAGACACGTTTAATTTAAAATTAACCAAGGATTAAAAAATACAGATGCCATTAATTAATCTTCTTTATTATAAAGGATTATTAGGAACGTAATCATAAGATAATGTGGTTGCTATTTCTGTCATAATTTCTATATATTTGTCGTATGTAGATTTAAAACCACAATGATGACAAGTAACAATGGTCATATTTTCATTTAATGATGCTACATTTGAGCATTTAGGACACTTTGCATCCATACATTCAAAGATTTATTTGATATATATAATGTTTGTAATTGTCACGACGATATGCGAAGTTAGTCTAGTTGGCATGACGTCAGCTTCCCAAGCTGAAGATCACGTGTTCAAATCACGTACTTCGCATTCATATATTTTTTAACAATTTCAATATGTTATTATGATCGTTAGGGTTTTTAGTGTATTTCAGGTAATCATTAAAATCAGATTTGGCGGTTCTATTTTTGTTTTGTTCTAATCTTGCTATTCCACGATTTTTATAAATGGGGCCAAATCTTTCTGGGTTTATTTCTATGGCTTTTGTATAATATTCCTCAGCTTTTTTAAATCGTTTGTTTTTTAAAAAATAATTTCCAAGTCCTCGATATGCCAAATAACATTTATTATTAATGTTAATACACTTTGTATAATAAGTAACACAATCACTAGAATTTTTCTTGTTCAATAAACTTCCCAATGAAGACAACGCTGTTGCATTGTGATCATTGATATTAATAGATTTTTTTAATAAAGTTATAGCTTCTTCTACGTTATGTTGTACGCTGGATCTTTCAGACATGAAGCATAATCTATTTGATTTGTCCATGATTTTATTTTGTGGCTTCATATTATAGATTACATCAGTGGGAGCTATCAGTATCATTATTTTGTTGTCTTCTGACCATAATTTATCAAATTGTTTTTCTGGAATAATTCCTATTTGATCTGGTTTTGGAATATAATGCAAGATGGTTTTTTCTATATTGTCGTAGCCTGAAATTACTGATGCGTGTTGTACAGTTTGGTATAGTCCTGGCAAGATTACGATTGGGGGGATACCCATATCGATTATTTTTTTTAATTCACCGAGAGACGAATTAATAATTACGCTAGCTAAACCATGTCTTTCTGCGAGTTCTATTCCTTCTATCAATATACTACTATTCACATTCACATATTTTTTTTCTAGATCTATGGCTTCTAACATAGGTAAATTAATATTCCAATATTTAGAAACTACGTTTATTGCCAATGGAAGACATACACTTTCTTTGGTTACTGATGGGAGATATAATTCGTTGGAGGAGTCCATAGACATTATCTAGATATTACAATATTAAAACTATCAAAGAGATATAAAAGATTTAAGAATATTCAAACCGTCAGATGTCATTTCAGGATGGAATTGTGTCCCAAAAATATTAGAATTGGAGTATTGTATCATTTCATAAAAACAATCTTCAGACCTAGCTAAACAAAATATTGATTTGCCAGCTTTAGAAATTTTATAACGATGATTTTTAAAAATATTGTTTGCAACATTACAAATAGGATTGGATTTAATTATTTCTATATTTGTAGGTCCGTACTTGATCGAATTCATTTTTACTATTGTACCTCCTAAAGCTAATGCCATAATTTCAGTACCGTAACATATTCCAAATAGAAATTTATTGTGAGATATAGAATGATATATTATTTTGGTATTTATTACATTCATCAATTTATTGTTATGTTGTCTGCCTGTAAGAATAAACGAATCGAATTTATCAACAAAATCTAAAGCTTTAAAATATGGCAAAACAGAAAAATTAGATTTTTGCATGGTAAGAAAACTGATTAGGTGGTTATTATATAAAGAACCGTTATTAACTATCAAAATACGCATGTGTTTGCACCTTTTTACATGTATTTAATTTTAACATACAATCTATAATACTAACAAATATTAAAAATCAATTAATTTTCATTCGCCGATATTAATAGACATGTAATGGAGTTCTGGAAAATTATTTGTGGTTATAATTGTGCCAAAATTAATTCCGTTGTCTGAAGTCCACATAATTATTCTATCACTTCTAGGTTTAACAAAATCATCAATGAATTTTAATATAGTGATCTTGGTAAATTCCAAATCATTTTCTGTGAAAAATGTTATTTCACGTTCTTGAAATGATAATGGTATTTGTATAGAAGTTGGAGATATAACATCGAGTTGTTGGTTTTGGAATATTGATTTTAAAATATCAATTCTAGATGCTTTGTTCAATTCATGTTTTTGTATATCATCAGCAGTAACACCAGATAGCTTTTTTAAATACTCTTCAAATGCTTCTTCTTGAGTATCACCTAAACCTACATAATATTCTCCAGTGAATGCAGCACCGACAGCTGCAATAGTACCCAATTGTGCTACTACACCTCCAGAACCAGCGGTATATACAGGTATGAAATAAACATCATGATTACCTACTTTATATAATATATTATCACCTATTCTTGGATTCCGTAATAATGTTTTAAGTTGTGCAAAATCTGGATCACGATCCAAGGCCTCACGCACAGCAGTAGGTCCAATGAGTTTAGTGGTAGAATCTAAAGGGATTTCATAAAATTGCATCTCGCCTAAATTATTTAGATCATTTTCCACAATCATATAACCGGCAAGATTCCTACCTTGAGAACCACGTAATTCTAATGATAATAGTCCTAAAAACTCAGGCTGTGAAAACCCTGGAGGTTTTGCCTCTATATAATATGTGCTAAGACCTAATGGTATTTCATAAAATTCGTTTGCTTGGATAAATTTTTCAATATCAGTTACGTGATAAATATTGTACATTTCGGTTTTCCAATTAAAGAGCTCTTGAGGATATCTTATTTGGTTTTCAAGCCAAGATGGAATTTCTACGAATTGTTCTTTGTATTTTGATTCAAACATATTACTGAAAAAATCGTCTCCTGATTTTAACAACGAGATGTTCCCGTCATACGTGTCTATTAATGCATATCCAACTAATCTAAGATATGGATTTCCTACAGACCATGGAACGCTATGAGTATCAAAGCCAATAATGAGAGGTATTAACCAGTATGAGTTTTCACCGTCAGTAACTGGGAATGTATCAAGTTCTTTGCCAAATAAATTGTATAAGAAATAGGGATATAATACATTCATCCTTTCATTTACATCTTTGAATCTCATAACATGTATAGAATCAGTTGGAAATGATAACAAAAAATTAGGTTCAAATATCCAACTAAGAGGCGGAGATACATCTAAACCACCGTTTCCAGAATAAAACGAGTTATTAAGTTCCGCACTACTTTCGCTTCTATTTTCAGGGTATGCAGACCACGTAAGATCTAATAATCCTCCTTCACCATAATAAATAGCTCTCTGTTTAAAAAATTCCCCACTATCAACTATTTGTCCATTTGTAGCGTTTAGAGTAAGAAATCCATTCGGTACATGAGTATACACCAAATGTTCATTATACCATTTGTTTTCAGTGCTAACAGATTGAGGCAATATTGGTTTCATTGATGCAGTCCAATATAGGGAATCATTAAATCTCAAAATATCGTTATCCTCGAAATCTACGTAAGGTATTAAACCTATTTCTGGTTTTAATTTTGCGAATGCAGCGTCCCAATCCCAAATTCGGATAACATCTAATAAATTTTTGTTTTGTTGGATATACTCGCGAATATGGTTGGGCGAAACTGCTTGGATTGAAATATCGTGTATGTTTTCCTGTATTGTTTCTAGACCTCCCAAATGTCTGTTAACAGATATTTGTTGAGAAGTGTACGGCCCCAAATATTCGATTTTTCGTGCGTCTGCTATGCTATTGTTAACAGCCATTATTGAGATAATTACAATAATAACTGTCAGTATTATCCCAATTCGCATGTAAATATCTCGTTTTAACATATGAGTGAATACTTTTGATCTAACTTTATCTAGAAGTGAAAATGCAAGAAGTATGAATCCTATTATGAAAGTTCCAGTTATTGAGTATCTAGTGTTATAATCTATATGATCATTAAAAAATAAATTGAAGCCAAACCACAGAATTGAAATGCCAATAATTATTTCAATAGTAGAAACATAATCAAGGTATCTAGGCTTACCTTTTATTGAATCATCTATATATGACGTAATAATAAATAGGATTTTGTCTATGCCAACATACAAGATTAATCGTATTCCAATTGCAGTTAATAATGGAGGAAATACTATCAATAGAGCGGGTATCATAGGAACTACGTTTTCAAGAGAATATGATGGATCTGTAGGAGGGGTAACGAATGGTAGAGCAAATAATGTATGAGAATGATCAATACCAAGCAAATTACCTTCTGAGATATATGTAACAACAAAACCAAACATAATATTAGCAAAAAATGCACCGAACAATAAAATTTTAGTTAGTTGCCAAACAATGAAATGAGCAGTAGACAACTTGTAGTTTTTAAAATTAGATATGCTTTTAATTACAGAATCTTTGTTTGTACCATTCAAGATGTTTATAATATTATAAACCAAGTACCAAAAAATTGATTTTTTAGAGACGATGTTTATTCTAACAAATGCAAATATAGACAAAAACAAAGATGAGATTATGGAATATAATAATGGTTTTGTGAATTTATCATCGAATTCAGCTATATTCATAGATAATTCTACGCCTTTGCTACCAACTATAACGAATATTGCAATAGAAATTGCTATTACTATACCTAGTCGTAGATACTTACTAGCAGATGGAGAAGACGGCGAGTCTTCAGTTGACGCGTTATACAAAATCACTTTATATTAAACTGGCATAAATTAATGTTTTACCTAAAAGTCATAGAAATAATGTTCTATAGTTGTGATATTTCTGCCAATCCTTTACAGATCATGTATATGGCAACATATTTTGGAACTGTTATACGCTCATTTTCAAATGGACCGAATTTTTTATCTTTTAATCTAAATCTAATAGGGCAACTTGCTAGAATTTGCGTCGGACAGTCATCTATAAAACAAGCATCATAAAGAGGGTCAAATAAATTTAGGTTTTTACATAAGACTTTAGACATCCCACTTTTGCTATTAATAGATCCAGGCAGTCTGAAGATTCTATGTATGTCAGTGGTTACATTTGGATCTATAATAGATTTTATAACATATTGTGTATTTTTTTCTACAGTTTTAACATTTGTTTTAATTACACTAGATGTATTTTTGATTTCAGTATTGTTTGAAACAACTCCAATGCGGGTTTGGTTATATTTTAGTTTGGTTGAATTTTTTATTTCTGGTCTATTATTATTATTTATTGTTGACCCATCACGTAATGTTATATAATCCACAATATCAGCTCGTTCTCTCGAACCTAGTAATTGGTATTGTGAATCATTTACATGTATATGAAATCCATCATTCCCTGAGAAATACACAAAAATATTTTGTTTGTTTATTCCTAAATTGTTAATAAGTAGAATACATAATTTTTTCGCTTCTTTTTTAGCAGCTGCAATACAATATTTACATAATAATACGATAACTTTAAAACGATGAGAATTACATTTGTGGCATTTAGAATTTGATGTTGAAAACGCGTTACAGTCAAGACACTTAATGCATGTATGAGAATTTCTGCACTGTAGTTGCAAGTCTTTAGAATCTATATCAAATATTAAATCAGCATTTTGCCAATCTTTGGCATTCATAGATAATGTGGGAAACGAATAACGTGCATTTGAGCAATATACGTCAGATGGTACTTGCGTCATTAATAATAAATGCAGTTCTTTATCAGATTTTAATGCTATATGACGATACAATTTAGAATTAAATTTTTTATATGCAAATTCACGTTCATGGGAGTCATTAGGTACATGTAGTAGATCAAAGTTATCAAAATAATATTTTTTGAATGTATCTTCTAGAATTAATAAACTATCTTGGTTCATTATTACTTTTGAATTGAAATGGATTTGTGATATTATTACATTCAGAAGTAGCAAAACATAGGTTATGAATTTTGATTTTTTGACATGATGGACAGTTATACTTGGTTCTACTTCCAGAAAGCCCAGCTAGATGATTTATTTGATAAAGTGTAGTTCTTTCATTATAGTCAGGAGCATTCTTAAACAATGATACAATTTCTGTTATAGATTTGTTGTGACCCAATAGAAATGTCGCTAGTAGAAATCTTCCTGAATGAGATAGATTTTTGCCATTTTTAAGTACATCAAGTGCGTGCTTTATGCATGGAGGATATTCTGTGGATGTTGATGCTGGCACAACAAATTTTTGTGCCATTACGATTATATTATTTATGTAATTTTGTAGTGAATGTTTAATAGATGTAACTTCAACTGAGTGTATTCGTGATGAGATATACTGATCTATTTTACGTCTAAGCAATCTAACTGTTTCATGTGGCGTCAGGAATACGAATCCATGATGTACATATCTGTTTACCAATTTCCATTCTAGTTCATGAAAATGGATTGCATGTCTCAGATAATCTGGAACAGTGATAATGAAATGATCATCGTGATTCTTATGAATATCTACAGAAAATAATTCTTTAATTATTTTAATGGCTAATTCTTGTTGGTTTACTTTGTATTCAAGTTGTTCCCTAATATTATCAGAATGAATATCGATTTTAGCTTCTAAATCTTTTTCTAAATATTTTTCTGCTCTACGAGCTTCAGACAAAGCAAATTTTTTTATCAATATATTAGCGTGAGACATCTTTAATAATACAACTGCAATTATAAACGAGAAAATTTCTCTTGGCAGAAGTGAAGATTTATTTATATTATTTTTATAAATAGAAGGATATATTTCCCCATTAGCTGCATATTTAATTCGATCATATGCTATATCAATGATGAATTTATGATCTGGATCATTTACGAATTGTTCTAATGTAAAACCTTTATCTTTTAAGTAGGCTTTTGCTTCTGCTAGGAAAGGGTATTTGATGATTTCGTCTGTGCCTAGATTTAGCATTGATATTATAACTATCTACGAGATTTTTGATTTAAGAGTATTGTTTAATATTAAAATACATTAGTTGTTAAAAACGATTCTATTTCACTTATCTTTATTCTAATTTGATTCATGTTATCTCTCATTCGCATAGTCACTGTTTGATCTTTTAGTGTCTGATAATCTA
>JAHRAP010000050.1 GCA_020027255.1 Nitrosopumilaceae archaeon
GCTTATTCATGACCAAATAATTATTAAAATTATAAATTATAAAAATTTAATAATTTTAATCACATACAATTGTTAAATTATGATAAGCTATAAAAATGTAGGTATAGATCTCAAAAAAATTAAGTTAAGCCAAAATACAATAGGCAAATCTATAAAAAGCACTCATAGAACACAAAAAAATGTAAATGTTATAAATGGATTTGATCATTATGCAGGAGTTATAGAGATAAATAATTCATCGTTTGCATTGCACACAGATGGAGTAGGAACTAAAACATTAGTAGCTAGTTTAATGAATAAATACACTACCATTGGCATTGATTGCGTTGCAATGAATGTGAATGATATAATATGCGTAGGAGCTAAACCTATTTCTTTTGTAGATTATATAGCTGCTAATCAAAATGATAGAGGTATTTTTAAGAAAATTATTGATGGGGTAGTAAATGGAGCAAAGAAGTCTAAAATCGCAATAATAGGTGGAGAAACATCAATAATGCCAGATTTAATATCAGGAGAAGTTTTTAACTTTGATTTAGCAGGAACGGTATTAGGAATAATAGAAAATAATATAATTAGGAAAAAAATCAAATGCGGAGATTGTATAATAGGCATTGCAAGTAGTGGATTACATTCTAATGGCTATTCTTTAGTCAGAAAGATATTACTATCAAGATATTCTATTCATGATAAAATAAAAAATGTAGGCATACTTGGAAATGAGCTCTTAACACCCACAGAGATTTATGTCAATCCAATTCTAGAAATACTGAAAAAATGCGAGGTACATGGATTAGCACATATAACTGGCGGCGGATTCACAAAGTTATTACGATTATGTAAGATTGGATTCAACATATACCAAATGCCAAAAATTCCGCCAATTATGAAATTGATTCAAGAAGAAGGCTGTATAAAAAACAGCGAGATGTATAAAACATTCAATATGGGAATAGGATTTTGTGTAATTGCACCAACATCAGAAATAAGAACAATAATTTCAATCTGTAAAAAATATGATATGGCATGCCAAGAGATTGGTAAAATAATTAATAAAATTGGAGTTTTTATAAATAATGAGCAAATTATTTTGTAGCTGTATTTAATTTATATTGATTATATATCTGAATAAGTGTTAAATTTGGTAGAAACACATTTTATCCAAACAATCATAAGCGTAGGAATATTACTTTTCGCCTCTAAATTAATGGCAGAATTATTTTTAAGAATAAAATTGCCCATTGTGCTAGGAGAATTATTAGCTGGTATAATAATAGGACCGTTTGCATTGGGCTCATTTTTAATATTTAATAATAAACCGCTTCTGCAGATAGGAGAAGAGATTAGAATACTAGGAGATATAGGCGCTATTGTAATTTTATTTATGGCAGGTTTGGAAATGACTCCAAAAGAATTTATCAAAGGAGGCAAAGCATCCTTCACAGTAGGAAGCTTGGGAGTAATAATTCCATTTTTTTCTGGACTTATAGTTTTTCAAATGTTTGGTTTCGATGCATTGCAATCAATGCTAATAGCCACTGCATTAACAGCCACAAGCATAGCTATATCCATACAAGTTCTAAGCGAATTCGGGAAAATTAAATCGGCCGAAGCTAGATTGATCATAGGAGCGGCAGTAGTAGATGATATATTAGCCATTGCAGTTCTATCAGTAGTTACATCATTAACAACAAATGGAATAGATCAAATTGAAATAACAGATGTTGTGTTAACCATAATCAAAGTTTTAGGTTTCTTTGGAGTGATGCTGTTATCAGCTGTGGTTATAATTCCAAAGTTAGTAACTCCAAGACTATGGAAAGCTAAAGGGAGTATAGAAGGTATTTCTACAGCGGTGTTTTTTGGAGCAGCGGCATTAGCTGGTTCCATCGGATTATCACCAATAGTCGGAGCTTTTGCAGTAGGAATGTCTCTATCAACAACTAAAGTTTTTAGTAAAGTAGAAAGCTTTATCAGTAAAGTTGGACTAATATTTGCGCCGTTATTTTTCGCCATAATAGGCGCTCAAGTAAATTTCCATGAAGTGAATTTTGAAGTGCTGTTATTAAGTTTAATAATTATAATAATAGCTATCGCAACTAAGCTATTTGGTTGTGGTTTACCAGCATGTCTATTTTTAAAAAATAAATCACAAGGAATGCGTGTTGGAATAGGAATGATATCGCGAGGAGAAGTAGGATTGATTGTGGCAGGAGTTGGAGTTTCATCAGGAATATTAACATCAGATGTATATTCTACAATAGTAATCATGGTGGCAGCTACCACTATAATAACACCAATATGGCTAAAATTAGACTATGGAAAACAAATGAAAACAAAAAATACCAAATAGAAAAATGAATTACAATAAAACTTAATTGTAAAATTAGTAAATTAGAGTCTATGCAAAACTCGGATTCTACATTTTCAAAAGCATGTTTAGAAATTTCAAATAATTTATTAACAATATCAAATCATGATAACAAAATAAACATACAAAACGAAATCAAAAAAATTTGTAAAAAATACACATTAGCAAAAATTCCAAAAAAAACGGACATTTTGTCTGTAGTTCCAAATAGGAATTTTAATAGATTGCGAGCAATTTTAGTGAAGAAACCAACTAAAACATCTTCAGGAGTAGCAATTATTGCTGTCATGCCAAAACCATATGCATGCCCACATGGAAAGTGTACGTATTGTCCAGGAGGCATCAAATCAAATTCTCCAAATAGCTATACAGGGAATGAGCCAATAACATTAAATTCTATAAAAAATAATTTTGATCCCAAAAAACAAATAACAGATAATCTACAAAGATTATTAAAATCAGGACATAATATATCGAAAATAGAATTAGTAGTAGTAGGAGGGACTTTTTTATTTATGCCAAAAACATATCAAGAATATTTCATAAAATCATGTTACGATGTTTTAAATGGATGCATTTCATCCACGTTAGAAAAATCTAAGAAAAATAATGAGAATGCAAGAGTCAGGATTGTCGGTTTCACATTAGAAACAAAACCAGATTACTGTAAAAAAAGTCACATACAATCTATGTTGAAATACGGAATAACAAGGATTGAAATAGGTGTGCAGAATCTACAACAAAATACATATGAAATAGTAAATAGAGGTCATAACTTAATGGACGTGATAAATTCTTTTCATATTGCAAAAGACTTTGGTTTTAAAATAGTAGCACACATGATGCCAGGATTGCCTGGAACTAATATAACAAACGATATCAAGGATTTTATAACGCTCTTCACAGATTTGAGATTTAAACCCGACATGTTAAAGATTTATCCTACTTTGGTAATCAAAAATACAAAACTATATGAACAATACGTAAAAGGAAATTACAAACCATACACAGACAGCAATATGATAAAAATAATAATGGAGATCAAAAAAAATGTACCAAAGTGGATGAGAATAATGAGGATACAAAGAGAAATACAACGAAATGAAATAATCGCAGGTCCAAAAATGGGCAATCTACGCCAAATCATAAATAACAAACTACAACAACAAAACATATCATGCAAGTGTATACGTTGTAGAGAAATTGGATTAAATGTTAGCAAAGATCCAAATAGTATAAAATTATCTAGAGAAAACTATTATTCGTCAGATGGATATGAAGTATTTTTATCTTGTGTAGATAAAAATGATAAAATTTATGCGTTTCTTAGATTACGACTTCCGAGCAAGAAATATAAAATAAGATCTGAAAAATATTGCATAGTACGAGAACTTCATGTGTATGGTAAATTGATTGATATAGGAGATAAAGAAATAGGTGGCGTTCAGCATTATGGATTAGGAAAGATGTTAATCCATAATGCGGAAAAAATAGCCAGAGAAGAATTTGATTCTAAATTGTTATTAGTAATAAGTGCTGTAGGTACAAGGGAATATTATCGAAGTATGGGGTATTACCTATCAGAACCGTACATGGAAAAAAAACTGCATGGATCAAAATAATAAAATCATTGGCAAAGGAACGTGGATAGATAAATTAGCATTGGAGATGATTGAACGTGAAAAAAAACTAGGCAGAGATACAAGAATGATGAGAGTGGAAAGTGGGCTTGGAGCATCAGGAATACCACATATAGGCAGTTTAGGAGATGCAGTGAGAGCGTATGGTGTAAAATTAGCCGTTGAAAATTTTGGATATAAATCAGAATTAATTGCTTATTCAGATGATATGGATGGGTTAAGAAATGTGCCGCAAGGATTTCCAGATAATCTAAAAAAAGATATAGGTAAAATGGTATCAAAGATAGAAGACCCATTTGGATGCCATGATTCGTATGGAATGCATATGAGTAGTTTATTATTAGATGGGTTAGAGAAGCTGGGCATAAAATATGTGTTCAGAAGAGCTAGTGATGTATATAAGAATAATTTACTACAAACAGAGATCGATAAGATATTATTGAATCATACAAAGATCGGATTGCAGATCAAGGAAATTACAGGTCAAACCAAATATAACAAATATTTGCCATATTTTCCAGTTTGTAAGAATTGTGGCAAGGTGTACACTACAGCAGCTTATGAATATATGCATGACGAAAAAAAAGTCAAATATTTGTGTAAAGATATTACGATAGGAGATCACGTAGTTAATGGCTGCCAACATAACGGAGAAGCTAGCATAATTAACGATTTAGGAAAATTAGCATGGAAAGTAGAATTTGCTGCAAGATGGAAAGCATTTGATATTAGATTTGAAGCGTATGGTAAAGATATAATGAGTTCAGTAAATACAAATGATTGGGTATCAGACATAATATTAGAGTACAAACATCCATACCATGTAAAATATGAAATGTTTCTAGACAAAAACGGCAAAAAAATATCAAAATCTTCAGGAAATGTTGTAACACATCAGAATTGGTTAAAGTATGGATCTGCAAGATCTATTCTGTTGCTTCTATATAAAAGAATAACAGGATCACGAGAAGTAGGTCTAGAAGACATACCGTCACTAATGTGCGAATATAATGAAATAGAAAATATATTTTTCAACAAGCATAAACATGATAACAAAACAAAAATAATAAAACTCAAAGGCTTATACGAATATGTAAATTTGTTAACTCCACCTAAAAATAAGCCACTTCACATAGACTATCGCTTACTTGTTAAATTGAGTAAAATTTTTAAAGAAAATAGAATCAAAATGGTAAGCGAAAAATTAATAGAGTATGGGGTTATTAGTAAGTCTACTACATATGTAGAAGATGTTATAAATATGGCAGGTAGATATGCAGATGATTTTGAATTAGAAAATATAAATATTAAATTAGATGATAAAATGAAAAACGCATTAGAAGAATTTACAAATGCTATCATGATAAAAGAAGATATAGATATACAAAATACAATTTATAATATAACTCAAAAATATAACATAAAAACTAAAGATTTTTTTAAAATACTTTATCAAATAATTCTATCATCTAACAATGGCCCCAAAATTAGTAAATTAATAAATGACATAGGAAAACAACAAGTTGCAAAAAATATTTTTAGCCATATAAATGAAAAGTAAAAATAGTTCCAAACCAATGATTTTAATATTTATAGGTATTATAATATTTATATCAACTCCAGCTTGAA
>JAHRAP010000092.1 GCA_020027255.1 Nitrosopumilaceae archaeon
GGTACTCAATTTTCATTTAAAATGTGAGAGTATCAAAGCTTTAAATAATTTAATTTATTTATGTATCATTAATTATTTATTTAGTTATGATAATATTGTTTTGAAATATAATTTATTAACTTTGACTGTATTTGAAAGATCATGTTCATCATGATAAATTCTATTATAACTACGAAAATTTAATTTCATTTTTTCATCCATACTGTTCTGTTTTGATAATCTAACAATGATATGTTCATGTTTTCGAGTTGTTGTCGTACCTGATCTGCTTCATAATATTTTTTATGTTCTCGTAATATTTTTCTCTTTTTGATTAATGAATTTATTAGATTTTTTGCATCATAAGTTGTTATTGGTATTTTAAACCCAAATATCTTAAAAAATTTTTGGAACGTAGACAATGATTCAGTTACATCATATTTAGTAAGTGAATTTTCATTTAAATAAAAATTTAATTGTTTTACTAGACTTAGAAAAGATGATAATGCTAACACGGTATTAAAATTGTTATTTAGCGAATCATGAAATTTTCTATCATAATCATGTATTAATTTATCAATTTTTACATCGGCACAATCATTAAAGTTTTGTTCAGAAAGTAATTCATAATAACACAGTTTGATTTTATCCCATTTTATTTTTGCTTCTTCGAAAGAATTTGTGTTATAATTAATTGGTTTGGAATAATGTGTTGAAATACAAAACAATCGTATTATGTTTGGATCATACTTTTCTAAAATAGCATGTAAAAATATCACATTATTGAGAGATTTTGACATTTTTGTGTTATTTATTTTAATTACACCTACATGCATCCAAATCTTGGCAAGTGGAGTATTCATGCATGATTCATATTGTGCAATTTCATTTTCATGGTGTGGGAATATCAAATCACGTCCACCTCCATGGATTTCAAAATTTGGTTGTAGATATTTGCTACTCATTACTGAACATTCTATATGCCATCCAGGTCTGCCTTTGCCCCAAGGGCTATTCCAAATAGGAGGTGTTGTAACGAACTTCCATAAAGCAAAATCATATGGTGTTGATTTTTTGTAGTCCACAGAAACTCGTGTCCCAAAAAGTAGTTTATCAATATTTTTTTTCGATAATTTACCATATTCATTAAATTTCAAAATAGAAAAATATACGCCGTGTTTTGTTATATATGCAACATTTTTATTAATTAATTGGGTAATGAAATTTATAATATCATTAATATGATCAGTAGCCTTTGGATACATGTGAGCATGTTTAACATTCAGTAAATCGAAATCACGATGATAATGTTTGATGAATCTATTACTTACTTCATAGATAGATGAGTTTTCATCTATAGATCTTTGTATTATTTTATCATCTACATCTGTAAAATTTTGTACTATCTTGACTTCAACATTTTGAGATTCTAAGTATCTACGTAATACATCAAACACAATTATTGTTCTACTATGACCTATGTGAGAATCTTCGTATGGAGTTATTCCACATAAGTATATACTAACACGGTTTTTGTTCAGAAATTGCTTTTTTTGACTTAATGTATCGTATATTTTTATATCCAAGTCTATCATATACTAGGAAGTGTTTTTCTCTTGTGTTGGTTTTTTGTACACATATCATATATTTTTGTTATAGAATTAATATCTAACATAGTCAACTTAGATGTATCATAAATTGATAAATTTTTGTCAAACAAACAGCATAAAATGACATCTATTTTATCATAAGTTAACCCTATATCAGTTTCCGCAGATTGATTTTTTAGAATATATGGACTACTTTTTTGTTAATTATAGTTTCATGGATTTGTAGGTATTGTGCAAATTTTTTTAATTGTGTTTTATACAAAGATATTAATGGTAATATATCGACAGCTCCGTCACCAAATTTAGTGAAGTAACCCATTAAATATTCGCTTTTGTCTGTAGTTCCCACTACAAGATAATTTTGCATGTTCGAATAATAATATAATATATTAGATCTTATCCTAGATCTTAAATTACCTAATGCAATTTCATTTGGTTCTAGATATTTCGAATACTCATGCACAATAAATGAAATGTCAATTAATTTATGATTTAAATTAAGTTTATCTACAACTTTAATTGCGTCTTCAGTTTCTTGTTTTGGCGTTATTTTTGAATCTGGCATTATTAATACCAACGTATTTAATTTATTTAGATGTGAACATAAATGTGCAATCACAGTAGAGTCAATACCTCCACTTAATCCGAAGACAAAACCTTGTAAATCATTTTTAATAATGGCATTATTAAGAAATTGTTTTATATCATCTAGTTTTTTAACATAATTTATCTTTAATAAGTCATTTAAAATTTTGTTGACACCATTCAAATTAGATATTTTCATAATTTTTATGCTTCAATATCTATATATATTCCATTTTTAGTATTTTTAACATTATATGTAGTTAATTTAATGTTATTAAGATAATCTAACAATTTACCTGTTTTTATGTCATAGTGCCAAGAATGCGAGGGGCATTCAATTATATTGTTAGTTATTTTGCCATTTGTTATAGGACGATCTTGATGTACACATAAAGAATCTAATGCGTAATAATTTTCTTCAATATTGAATACAGTAATTTTTTTATTATTAATTTCAAATTGTTTGCTTTGCCCGTTTTTTATCGAGTTTCTTTCAGCTATTTTGATCAATGTTGTATGAAATATTAGATTACAATATATAATTTGATAAGATTTTATATTGTTATAATTGTGATTATATGTGAACAAAATAAAAGATTCTAAATTATCAGATCGTGGAAAATTATCATATGAATGGGCTAGAAGTCATATGAAAATTCTTAACGAAACCATAAATAAATTGAAAAAAAATAAGCCGTTAAAAGGTATAACACTTGGGTTTTGCTTACACATAACAAAAGAGACTTCAGTATTATTAATTGGAGCAAAAGAACTTGGAGCTAACGTTGCAGCATGTGGAGCTAATCCACTCACCACTCAAGATGACATTGCAGCATATTTAGCGTCTAAAGGAATAAACATTTTTGCGTGGAAAAATCAATCTAATAAGGAATACAACTACTGTATAGAACAAGTTCTAAGATATAAACCGAATATATTAACTGATGACGGAGCTGATATGAATATAAAATCTCATTTCGACAAAAAATATAATTCGTTGGAGATCATGGGATCTACCGAAGAAACTACTGCCGGAGTTAATAGATTAAAAGCAATAGAGAGAAAAGGAAAATTGCGATATCCGATAATAGCTGTAAATAACGCATATACAAAACATATGTTTGATAATAAATACGGCACTGGTCAAAGTACTGTAGATGGGTATTTGAGATCCATGAACCTACTTTTTGCATCTAAACGAGTAGTAGTTGTAGGGTATGGTTGGGTTGGAAAAGGAGTGGCTATGAGGTGTAAAGGGATGGGATCAAAAGTGATTGTTACAGAAATTAATGCAATAAAAGGGTTGGAAGCACATATGGATGGGTTTGATGTCATGCCTATGTCAAAAGCATCTAGAATCGGTGATATTTTTATTACTTGCACGGGCATGGTTGATGTAATTAACAAAAAACATTTATCAAATATGAAAGATGGCGCCATAGTTGGAAATGTAGGTCATTTTGATGTTGAAATAAATATAAAATTCTTATTAAAAGAATCAAAAAGTGTGAGTGAAGTTAGACCTAATTTAAGTGAATGTGTGTTAAACAGCACCAAAAAAATATACTTAATAGGTTATGGAAGAGTTGCAAACTTAGTGGCAGCAGAAGGTCATCCGCCAGAAGTAATGGCTCAATCATTTTCAAATCAGATTCTTTCAATTTTATATATATTAAAAAACCATAAAACTATGAAAAACATTGTTCGTGGAGTACCTTTAGAAATAGATAATCAAATTGCAGTTAATGCACTTCGTGCTATGAATATTAATATAGATAAATTGACAAAAGAACAAAAAGATTACATGAATAATTGGAATTTATGATTTGAGGAATAAAGTAATTATTACTAGTGCACTTCCATATTCAAATGGAGAGATTCATATAGGTCACATTTCGTCTACGTATTTGCCAGCTGATGTAACTACGAGATTCCTAAAACAAAGAGGAATAGAAGCTTATTACATATGCGCGTCGGATGATTTTGGAACTCCAATCCTTATTAAATCAGAGCAAGAAAATAAAAATCCAAGAAAATATGTAGAATATTGGGGTAAACAACACATAGATGATTTTAAGTCTTTAGATATAGAATTTGATTTTTTTTATAGTACTAGTTCCAAAGAAAACGAGAAATTTGTACAATATGTATTTACTAAATTATATGATCAAGGATATATCTACAAATCCAAAATCATTCAGTTTTATTGCAACAAGGACAAAAAATTTCTGCCAGATAGGTATGTAATTGGCGAGTGTCCACATTGCAAGGCAAATGATCAATATTCTGATCTATGCGAACAATGTGGCAGAATTCCTAAAAAAATAAACAATCCAAAATGTAGCTTATGTGGAGAAATTCCAATAAAAAAAGAAACGGAACACTATTTTTTTAAATTAAGTAAATTTTCTTCTAAATTATCAACATGGTTAAAAACAAATACAAAATTACAAGTAGATGTTAAAAAATATGTTCAAAATTGGATCAAAAATGGATTAATAGATTGGGACATAACACGTGATATAACATGGGGAATTCCAATACCAATAACAAATTCAGAACAAGTTTTTTATGGTTGGTTTGATAATCATTTGGCATATATATCTTCATCAATTAAATTTTTAGATAAGAAAGGTGTTGATGGAAGAAAATTTTGGAATTCTGCTGATATATACCATTTTATCGGCAAAGATATAATTTATCACCATTACTTATTTTTACCAGCTATACGTTTAGGTATTAATGAGGAATATAAATTACCAGATTATATACCAACAAGAGGTCACCTTAAATTACATAACAAAAAATTATCTAAAAGTAGAAATTGGTACATAAGCATAAAACAATTTCTTGATGACTATCCATCAGATTATCTAAGATTTTATCTGACATTAATAACACAATATTCACAGGACGATTTGAATTTTAATTGGGAAGAATTCGCAACTGTGATAAATTCGGAATTAATTGGAAATATTGGTAATTTTATACACCGCGTACTAAAATTAACAAACAATAAATACCATGGTAAAACACCAACACCAACAAGATTTGATGATGATGATAATGAAACTATACACAAGATCAAACAAATTAGCAAAAAATTAGAAATGGTGATGATGCAAAATAATTTAGACAAAGGATTAAAGTGCATATTACAAATATCTGCATGGTTAAATCAATATTTTCAGCATAAAGAACCATGGAAAAGTGAATCAAATAGCGATAGCTGCGTTTTCATATCATTAAATGCAATTGCAAATATTAGCATAATGCTATATCCATTCTTGCCAACAACAGCTAAAATAATTTGGAAGCAATTAAATATAAGTGAAAGTGTGAAAGAAAAATATAATAAAATGGATATTATTTCTCCTGGACACGATATAAAAAAACCATTTCCGTTATTTACAAAAATTGAAAAAAAACAAATCGAAAAAAATATATCACAAATAAAAAGCAATTAAATCAATATTTTTATTATTCAGAAAATGATAAATATTACAAGATTTATAATGTTACAGATTTTGATTAACTATCTAAAAAGTATAAA
>JAHRAP010000094.1 GCA_020027255.1 Nitrosopumilaceae archaeon
CCTTATTGCGGATTAAAATATGATATTAAAAAAACTGGTATAACATACGCAAAAAAACATTTTTTGGATGTGCAGTATGATAACATTCCTTCCAATGAACTAAAAGAGTTATTTTATAGGCGACGTAATTACAGAGATAATATATTCAATGAAAGTGGAGTTTGGAGATTTAGGGAATTATTTAATTTCTGCCAAATTAACACTAGCGATATAAAAACTTGCTCCAAACACTTAGTTTCTCTTGATGGTGTAGAAGGCAAACAATCTAAACCATATCGTATGTCTAAAGTTGCAAATTTCATAGGGTTAAAAAATGATAAATTGTTATTGCAATTAGAAGGGTATAACCCAAGTGGATCTTTTAAGGATAATGGTATGTCTACAGCAATAACACATGCAAAACTAGTTGGAGCTACTAAAATAATTTGTGCATCTACTGGAAATACATCAGCATCTGCAGGTATGTATACTGCAAATGAAAATATGGAATGTTATGTATATATACCGAATGAACAAATCGCTTCAGGAAAATTAAGTCAAGCTTATCAATTTGGTACAAAAGTAATTAAAGTGAACGGGAATTTCGACGACGCCTTTTTAAAGTCATTAGAAGATGCCAAAAAAATTAATGGGTATACCGTAAATTCAGTTAACCCATTCAGAATAGAAGGGCAAAAAACAATAATTTATAGATTATTGGAATATTTGGATTGGAATGTTCCAGATTGGATAGTGTATCCAGGAGGTGCATTGGGAAATGTATCAAGCTGCGGAAAATGTTTGATGGAGTTATATAAATGGAAGTGGATTAAAAAAATTCCAAGAATTGCTGTTGTGAATGCAGAAGGTGCAAAAACATTATATGATCTATATAATGGAAAATTTAGTAATACTAAATTGAGATGGAATAAAGGAAAACCTGATATTGAACTAATCAATGAATATTATGATTATTTACAAGAGCAACAAATCAAACCAACTACTACTGCAACAGCAATCCAAATAAATAAACCAGCAAATATTCTAAAATGTATACGTGCGTTAGAATTTACTAATGGTGTTGTCACAAAAGTGTCGGATTCAGAAATGTTAGATGGAATGGCAGTGGTAGGTCTAAATGGATTTGATTGCGAATTAGCTTCTGGAGCAGTTCCTGCTGGGATAAAAAAATTACTTGGCGACGAAATAATTAAAACAGACGAATTAGTTTCTGGAATTCTTACAGGTAGACAAAAAGATCCATCATTGTTTGTAGGATACCATAGCAACCCTCAAAATAGATTTGCAGTTACACCAATAGAATACGTAAATTTATAGAACTATTACTACCAAAATATACAAATACTTTATAAGTAATTTTGTGTAGTACTAATCAAAATTCAAAAATGAGTAAAAAATGGAATTTGTATCAATAATACATGGAGAAATAAATGGAGCTTCCGTGGTTTGAGATAATTTTATTATCTTTATCTATAGGACTGTCTGCATTTTTTAGTGGGCTTGAAGTAGCTTTAGTCAGTATTAGAAAATCAAAAGTTTTAAGATTAGTTAAAGATAAAGTAAAAGGTTCTAACGCATTACATGTTTTGAAATCTAATCCAAGCATGATGATGGCAAGTGTCAATTTAGGAAATAACTTGGTGAATGTGGCAGCTACTGCATTAGCCACTGATATATCTATCAAAATGTTTGGCGATGAAGGATTAAGTATAGCTATTGGCGCAATGACATTTTTATTATTAGTTTTTGGAGAAATTACACCTAAAACATATTGTAATGCAAATGCTACCAAAATAGCACTTTCGTTCAGTCGTATTTTGCTATTTTTTGGGTATGGTTTATTCCCTATTGTAAAATTTTTTGAAATAATAACAAAAACTATGGTAAAATTAACTGGCAGTAGTTATATTCCACCACCATTAACAGAAGAAGAAATCAAAGGGGTAATAGATCAAGGTCTTGAAGATAATGCCATTGAAAAACAAGAAAGTGAGTTGATACATGGCGCATTGAATTTTGACGAAATAGCAATTCGTACTGTAATGACATCTAGAACACAAATGTTTACATTAAATGCAAAAATGATGCTATTTGAAGCATTACCACTAATTACAAAAATGAGTTATTCTAGAATACCAGTATATGATGATAATAATAAAGATGAAATTGCAGGTATTATACATGTACGAGATATTTTAAAATATTTAGAAGAAGGGAAGAAAATGGTTCCGCTGATTAAAATTGCACGAAAACCAATATTTGCATCACGTGAAAAAAAAGTCAGTAGGCTATTAAATGAAATGCAAGAAAAACAAACGCATATGGCGATAGTACTAGATGAATTTGGAGGTGTAGAAGGATGTGTCACTTTAGAAGATTTGGTCGAAGAATTAGTTGGAGAAATACACGACGAAAAAGATATTACCCGCAAAATTTTTCAGAAGATAGATAATAATACAATTATCACTAGCGGAGATATTGAAATTGACAAAATAAATGAAATTTTTAAGACTAATATTCCTGATGGTGATGATTATTCTTCTTTAAATGGATTATTACACAAAAAACTTGGAGATATTCCAAAAGAAGGCGATATATTAAAAATTTCATCATTATCAATAAATGTTAAAAAAGTACTAAAAAACAAAGCTGAAAAAATAATAATTAAAAAAAATAAATAGTTAGTAATTATTTTTTATTTGCAAAATGATTTTCTAGTAATTTTTTTTTTGTAGTCATATTAAATATTTTTTCAGTGTGCTTCATTGCGTCAGTATAATTCCTTTTAAATAACATAGCTTGTAATAAAAGATGATTTTCTGGTATTACAATGCCTGTCTGATCATCAGAATAACATATTTTAACGGTGTCTCCAGTCTGTTCTATAAAATCAGAGTATATATGGATCATATTTGTATCTTTAAAATTAAAATTTGTAGATTCAGCGAAATCCCTGATTTCTTTTGTATTGTTAGCTTTCTCCAATATTGCTATTCCATATTCATCTTTAAATAAATTAATAATTTCAGATTTACTTGGGACATTTTTACTAAATCTAGCATCTAAAAAATGCAAATGCATTTGTCTTGTAGGAACTTTAATAGCTCTAACAAAAACAGGTATTTTATTTCCCATGTAACTATTGACATCATTGGTATGGTGTGGACTGTGTGTCAATTCAATAGAATCGCTCATGATGGTTTTTGTATCTTCAAGATCTGCCCACCTACGAATTAATGTTAAATCAAATCTAAGTAGATTTTCACTATATTTAATCTGCAATGGATTTAAAATTCTCCCCATTCCAGTTACGTTACAACTGCCTTGAATTACATGTTGTTTATTAAGTGCGTTGTCATAATTTACAGTAGAGTTGAATATTAAATCTGATACAGCGTTATCACCAAATATTGTTTCTCCACCTTGATATATGACCATAATATTTTTTTTATCGTATATTTTTTTTTTGTTATAAAAACCATAGCCACTAGGAGATGCATCTATTACTAAATCACATTCATTTAATGCGTTTTCAATTGTTCCGTCAATATCATACTTATCAAAAATATGCAAATTTTCTTGTAGCACATAAACATCCAACCCTTTAGATAAAATATCTTTTGTAGTACTATCTGGAGTGTATTTACCAATACCAATTAATTTTATTTCAGGATCGTCTAATATGAATTTCGTAATCCGTTTGCCAATAGAACCATAGCCATTCACAAATACTTTTTTCATGATGTAGATAATACAAATTAGTTTTATTTAGATTAATTGTTAATGTATTGCAGAAAATCCTTATATTGTTAATAACCAAATCAAATTCATGACAGCCGGCATAGATGATATAGCTATTTATATACCTAGATTATTTATCTCAGCTTCTGATTTTGCTTTTGCTAGAGGTTTAGATATACAAAAACTTGAACGTGGACTAGGAATATCAAAAATGGCCATGGTAGACACTAACCAAGATCCAGCATGTTTAGCTGCTAATGCATGTTTAAAAATCATGCAAAAAAATAATTTATTTCGATAGTCTTCATGACCATGTTCTAAAAGAACAGAATTCACGACATCTCGTATCAAAGATCCAGTTAGATATGTTGTTTGATATTTGTAAATATGGTTTTCAGCCTCTTCAGTTATT
>JAHRAP010000098.1 GCA_020027255.1 Nitrosopumilaceae archaeon
AATAACTGAAGAGGCTGAAAACCATATTTACAAATATCAAACAACATATCTAACTGGATCTTTGATACGAGATGTCGTGAATTCTGTTCTTTTAGAACATGGTCATGAAGACTATCGAAATAAATTAGCTAGGATAGGTATACCGGTTTTTGATATTGAAGAAATGCTTTCTAATATAGATAATATTGATAATGGAGTAGAAGGACTACTGAGACATATAGGACATAAAGTCTTTGAAGAAAATTTAATTTTGAATAAATTACCGAAAGATGTAGCTGATTCTTATTTATCTGGATATTCGCATATTGCAGATCCTGGATTATGGACATTGCTTCCTGATACTATATTTGTTAATATAAGAGAAATAGCCGAAAATGGAATTGTACATATCGGAGGAAAATTTCTTGATGTTACAAGAATTGTATGTACTAACAACGAAGATAACTTATTTGTATTATTATCAATATTGATCTCTTTGTTATCCAAAGAAGCTGCACAAGAAGTTGTTGTGGACGATTTATCTTTATTATTAAACAAATATTTTAAAGATACATCAAAAATTGAAAAAAAATTATTAGATACATTTGCCACATCATCGGCATCTAAATATAATAACCACGCACTCATTTCATTTCGAATTAAATTAAAATCTGATCCAGAAAATCTAATCATTAAAATACTTTCCGCCTACAAAGAATATGCTAAAATGACTCCTGTTGTAAAATTAGGTTTAATTATTGATTATAACAAATGTGAATTAAGTAAATTTTCTTGCCTGTTATCTGAAATAACAATGTTTGGAGGGCAAATAATGTTCTCACAACATCAAATATCAAATAAAGGTATTATGAGATATAGCAATGATGACCACATGAATGTTAGAACATCAGAAATCCCGTCAATTAAGCTTCAATCATTGACTATAAATTTACCACGTTTGGCACTAGAATCCAACAAAGATGAGACATATTTTAGAGCTAGGTTGGCATTATTAATGAAACCTGTTATAGCATCAATGAAATTACGCAAAAAAGATATATCTGATTTAATTAGACGTGGACTCACTCCAATTTTGGCTAGTAATACACAATACATGCAACGTAGCTCTATATCGTTAGTAGTAAATTTGGTAGGTTTACGAGAAGCTGTTTTCAATATACTTGGATATGATAAAATAGAAGGACAAAAAATTTTATATAAAGTTATTAATACTGCAGTAGATGTAGCGACTAAAAAAGGCAAAGAAATTAAAGAAAATGTGAATATATCTATGATTGATAGTGATGGTATAGATAGGCTCGCAGTCTTGGATGGTGAAAAATACGGAAAAAATTATTTATTGGAATATGTTGGGAATAACTTCTATTCTGCAGGTGTTTCTTTTACTTCTGGCGAAATATCAAACTTAGATCAAAACAGCGAAATAATTTTTGAACATAATAAACGTGCCAAAATACTTAATGGTGGTTTATTAACGCGTATAATTGTAGATAGAAATAAAACATTAAATGAAATAACAAAACTGATAGAGCACGCATGCAAAACACTTACTACATTTAAACTGCTCAAACCTATATCTATTTGTGGGAACTGTGGATTCAAAGATGGTCAAAATATGGATAAATGCATCGCATGCAATTCTCCCTATATCATTACATGAATAAATAGACAACTAATCGTTACATGCATCTTGTATGTGCATCTTATTTATTGCCAACAATTAAGTTATATTCATTTGATTCGTTTATGATTATGTGATAAATTAAATGCCGGAGTCTCAACTAAACGATTCAATATTGCAAATTCGTAAAAGAAATGGTAAAATAACCAATTTTAATAAAAATAAAATTTCAAATGCTATTTATAAAGCACTAGTCGCTACGTCAAAAGCTGATCGTACACTAGCTGATGAATTAACAAACTGGGTAATAAACAAATTATATAAACAAGGTTTTTCCAATTTAAAATCCCCGAGTGTGGAAGACATCCAAGATATGGTTGAATCCACATTAATAGACAAAGGATATAGTGATATCGCAAAAGCCTATATACTCTATAGACATGAACGCAGGAAAATACGAGACGAAAAAATGAACCTATTGAATATAGAATCATTAGATCCAGTAGCCAAAAATTTTGATATTAATTGCTTGAGAGTCCTTGCATCTAGATATTTGATACTAAATAATAAAAGCGAAATCATTGAAAATCCTACAGAAATGTTCGAAAGAACAGCTATATTGGTTGCTATTGGTGATTTATTACATGATCCTATGTTATTCAATAGTGATGGCAACATCAAACAAGATATAGAACAAGCAAAAACATACCTTAACAAACTCGACGATTTTGATTGTAAATTCAAAATAGGAAATTACTATATCAATAAATGGCATTTTAGAAGTTTAATAAATCATTACATTAATCTAGCTGAAAACGGTCACATGAAAATAGGATTTAAAGATCTTCTTGTTATGTTAGCTTCTAAGAAACTAGATAAATATGTAGATAAAATATTCGAATATTTTGAAATGATGGCTTCACAAGACTTCTTACCAAATTCTCCAACGATGATGAATTCTGGCAGACGATTAGGACAACTCTCTGCATGCTTTGTACTTGATATGAAAGATGATATGGCACAAATTATGAAATCTACTTCTGACGCAGCTCTTATTTTCAAGTCTGGTGGCGGTGTTGGAATAAACTATTCAGATCTAAGACAAGAAGGTGATATCGTGGCGTCTACTTCTGGAGTAGCTTCTGGACCAGTTTCGTTTATGAATATAATCAATACTGTAACGGAAGTAGTAAAACAAGGTGGTAAAAGGCGTGGTGCAAATATGGGTATAATAGAATCATGGCATCCAGATATTGAAAAATTCATAACTGTAAAAACAAAATCAGGTGTGCTAGAGAATTTCAATATCAGTGTTGGCATCTGGGAAGATTTCTGGAAAGTACTTGTTGATAAAGATGAACATAAATATACACTACGAAACACTCATGATAAAAAACCTGTACGCGACATAGACGCAAACCATTTAATAGATTTAATCGCCCTTTCTGCTTGGAAAAGCGCAGAACCAGGATTGATATTTTTTGATATCATAAATAAATACAATGTTTTTGCTAAAGCACGTGGAAAGCCATTAAGAGCTACCAATCCATGTGGCGAACAAAGTCTTTATCCTTACGAATCATGTAACTTAGGCTCAATAAATTTATCTAATATTGTTAAACGAAACGCTGATGGTAAATATGACTTTGACTGGCAGCGATATGAAGAAATAATCAGAAAAACTACTGTCTTTTTAGATAATATTATAGATGTAAACTATTACCCAATAAAAGAAATAAATAAAGCTTCCAAAGAATCGCGAAGAATAGGATTAGGTGTAATGGGAATAGCTGATCTTTTGTATAAATTACGTATACCATATAATTCGCATGAAAGTTATGAATTTCAATCCAAATTGGCAGAAGCTCTTACTTATTATTCCATGGATGAAAGTATATCATTAGCAATATCACGGGGAAAATTCACGTTATATTCAAACACAGATTATCCAGAAGGTAAAATACCAGTAGCTGGTTACTACGAAAAGCCTAAATCAGAACATTATTATGATTGGGATTCATTGATTTCCAAAATCCAAAAACATGGGATACGAAATGTATTGACAACCACAGTTGCACCAACTGGAACACTTTCCATGATTGCAGATTGTTCTAACGGAATTGAACCTGTGTTTGCACTTGTTTTTGAGAAAAGAGTGACTGTTGGAAGATTTTTTTACACAAATAAAATATTAGAACAAACACTTAAAGAAAAAGGACTATATAATGAAGAATTGCTGTCCAAAATTGCTGATAATTATGGCACATTAAATGGAATTGATGAAATACCGGAAAAAATTAAAAAAATTTTTGTGACAGCCATGGATGTGCATTGGACAGATCATCTAATGGCGCAATCTGTATGGCAAGATTGGATTGGCAATGCAATAGCTAAAACCATTAACATGCCAAACGATGCATCTGTGGACGATGTAAAATCATCTTATTTATTAGCACATGAAGTTGGCCTCAAAGGTATAACTGTATACCGCGATGGGTCTCGTCATAAACAAGTTTTGCATTTGAGCAAAAATGCAGAGAAAAACTTCAAAACTAATCCTAGTGATTATATCATTAATTATATACTTAACAACATTAAAAACCGTTATGTCAAAGATCAAATATGTAATACATTAAACCTACACATAGATCCAGACGATGAACAATTATCTATTCATAAAGAAGAAGATCCATCTACGTCAACAAAATGCCCGTCATGCAAAAACAATCTAGTTTTTATTGAAGGTTGTAGTATGTGTATAAATTGTGGTTATAGTGGCTGCAGTTCTTAATTTATATACATAAATGATTCATGATTGATGATAATTAATTATAAATATAATCTGCTGATCTAACCGCCAAAATATTTTTTGTGTTTGGAACTACCAATTTCTAAGGAAACTAAAATCTACAGTTATAAAAAACAACATTGTATGTATGATGTGCGGTTATAGTATAGTATGGTAGTATACTGGCCTTCCAAGCCAGTCGCCCGGGTTCAAATCCCGGTGGCCGCATGATTATATTATATATTGATGACGATACTAATATTGAAAAAAAATATTCGAAAACTTGCACTCGAACGTATAGACTTATTAATAAAATACGCAATGTTTAATGTTAAATTAGATCCAAAACTTGCAGAACAATACATTGTCAGAGCCCGAAAAATCTGTATGCGGTATAGAATAAAAATACCATATGAAATTACAATATTTTTCTGCAAAAAATGCAAATGTTTTATGATTCCATGCGTCAATTCTAAAATCAGAATCGGTGGTTCAAAACTGAAATCAATTAGAATAACTTGTAATTTCTGTGGACATATTTATCATAAAATAATATCTAAATGATTTATAAACTGATTATATTTATTTTCTAAGTAATGGTAAAAGTTTATGATGTTCCTGCTGATATATTGATCAGTCGATTATCTAGTATTTTGCAAGACGAAGAAATATCATTGCCGAAATGGGTGCCTTTTGTGAAAACGAGCTCTCATAAAAAAAGGCCACCTCAAGAAAATAATTGGTGGTATATAAGATGCGCATCTATTTTACGTAAGATTTACTTATATGGCCCAATTAGCATTAACGATTTACGTAGTATATATGGAGGTACTAGATCTATTAGGTATAGTACGTCTGAACATAAAGATGCTAGTGGTTCAATTATTAGGGTTATTGTGCATGATCTTGAAAAACTAGATTATGTTAAAAAAACTAAACGTGGCAGAATGATTTCTGGCCCAGGTATGAAAAAACTTGATAGATTATCTGCAGACATTCTTAATCAGCTTTGTGCACAAAATCCACTCCTTAAAATATACGCGAAGTGAAAATGAATTACACAAATAAAGACGAAACAGACAACATAGATAAAGATTCTGAAAATTCACAAAAAGATCAAGTGCTTAAGCAAATACTTTCTTCGGAAGCAAGATTCAGACTAAATAATATTAAAATGGTTAAACCTGAATTAGCTAAGATGGTAGAAAATTATCTTATTAACGTAGTTTCTCAAGGTAAAGTAAATTACCAAATATCTGACGAACAGCTCAAACAATTATTACGATCTATACAACAACCAAAACGTGATTTCAAAATTAACCGAATTTGATTTATCAAAATATATTTAGGGAAAAAGTATACAACAAGCATGAAAGCAGTAGTTTATGAAGAATACGCTAAAAACGATGATTTTAAAAGTATCTTGCAAGTTCAAGATATTGACGACCCAAAACCAAAACCTACAGAAGTAATATTTAAAGTTGAAGCAGCTGCGTTAAATTATAACGATATTTGGGGCATGCGTGGCTCTCCAGTACCTGTACCATTGCCGCATGTTTCTGGATCTGACGCTGCAGGTGAAGTAATAGCTGTAGGAGATCAAGTATCTCGAATAAAAGTTGGCGATCGAGTTGTCTCACATGCTAATATGGCTTGTAGAGTATGTTCAGCTTGTACGGATGGTAGAGAATACGATTGCACTAATAGGACAATTTGGGGATTCCAAACAGGTCCTACTTGGGGTGCCTTTGGAGAAATTGTGCATTTGCCAGAAGTCAACGTTGTGAAAATACCAGATACAATAAGTTATGATGATGCAGCAGCTGCATCCATGACAATACTTACCGCATGGCATATGTTGGTTGGTAGAGCAAAAATAACACCAGGGCAAACAGTCTTAATTATGGGGGGTGGTTCTGGAGTAGGAAGCTTTGGAATTCAAATAGCTAAACTATATAATTGCACAGTTATCGCGACTGCCAGCCCTGATAAACTAGATAAATGCATACAATTGGGTGCTGATTATGCAGTAGATCATAGACAAGAAAATTGGCATAAAGAAGTTAGATCAATAACCAAAGAAATAGCTCAAAAAACACATACTACGCCTGGAATAGATCTATCATTTGATCATATAGGCCAAACTCATTGGAATAAACAATTGACTCTATTGAAATATGGTGCTACATTAGTATCTTGTGGTGCAACAACTGGATATGATGCTAAAACTGATCTCAGACATATATTCTTCAAAGGCACAAACATATTAGGATCTACACAAGGCACTCGAGCTGAGCTTGAACAAGGGTTGTATTGGATGGGACAAGGAAAAATTAAATCGTCTATCGATTCTATATTCTCATTCGAAAATGCTGCTGAAGCTCACACCAAAATGCTTACAGGTAAAGGTATGTTCGGAAAAATACTATTAAAACCAAACTAATTTTTTTTTATATGTCAATTTTACGTAGTTTATTTTTTGTTCCTGGCAATAACAATCGTTTTGTTAGTAAAGCTCGATCGTTGAAATCAGATATCATTTGTTTCGATCTAGAAGATTCTGTACCTCAAAACCAAAAACAAATAGCAAGACAATTAATACATGATGAATTACAAAAAACTGAAAAATATAACCCACAAATATATGTAAGAATAAATTCTCCAAAATCTGATTATCTAGATGAAGATCTATTAGTAATAACTAAGTGCGACATAAATGGTATTGTAATTCCCAAAGTAAATAATGCTAAAGAAATAAAAATTATAGAAAATAAACTGTCTAAATTGGAAACGGATGATGAGTTTAATCATATTAAATTTATACCATCAATAGAATCTGCGCAAGGTGTTATCAATTCATATGATATTGCATCATGTTCTAGTCATGTATATGCATTAATATTTGGAATATTCGACCTGCTAAATGATTTAGGAATCAGATATACCAAAAAATTAGCCGCTACAAATTTTGCACGTACCAAAATACCTATAGATGCAAAAGCTGCAGGTATATTTGCAATAGATTCCATATGGCAAGATCTTGAAGATGCAGACGGTTTATTTAATGATTGTATCATTGGTAGAGATCTTGGTTATTCTGGAAAAAGTATAATCCACCCTAACCAACTACAAACAACTCATGATGTATTCAAACCAAATAACGATGAAATCAAATGGGCAAAAATGGTATATGACTCATATTCTCAAGCAATTAAAAATGGTATTGGTTCTATTAAATTAAAAAATAATATTATTGATGA
>JAHRAP010000053.1 GCA_020027255.1 Nitrosopumilaceae archaeon
TAATAAGAAACTAAGGTGTGTATGTATGGCCGATGATAATCTAGAAAATCTTTTGAATTTCATAAAAAATGGTAAATCAATAATAAAAGATCGTAATGTTTTACATTTTTCATATTTTCCAACAATAATTTTACATCGTAAAAATGAACAAGAAAAAATACTTCAATCTTTGTCTCCAATACTAAAACAATCCAGACCATCTAATTTATTAATTTATGGTAAACCTGGCACTGGTAAAACATTAGTTGTCAAAAAAATTTTAAAATTAATAATGGATGACAACGCTAAAGAAAATAAATTTCCAATTAAATTAGTTTACACAAATTCAAAAGATGAAATGACTTTATATGGTCTTTTAGTAAGTTTAGGAACTCAACTTGGTTTAAAATCGATAAAACCATTAGATAGTAAAGATGACTGGCTTCCTAAAACTGGATTATCTATAAGTATGGTATTTAATATAATTATTAAAACCATAATCAAAAATAAATTTAACACTGTATTTGTTATCGACGAAATAGATAATTTAGCAGACTTGGTATCTAAAACAGGAAAAGATATTTTATACCAATTAACACGCGCAAATGAAAGAATTGATTATGGCTCACTTACATTGATAGGAATATCTAATGATCTTACATTTAAGGAAAGATTAGATCCTAGAGTAATTAGCAGCCTTAGTGAAGAAGAAGTAATTTTTCCAAATTATAATGCACACCAATTAAAAGAAATTTTATTGGATAGAATAAAACAAGCATTTGTAAAAAATTCTGTAGATGAATCGACATTAAATCTTTGTTCGGCATTAGCTGGAAGGGAACATGGAGACGCTAGACGTGCAATAGATCTATTACGTGTAGCTGGAGAAATAGCTGAACGAGAGCAATCTTCTACCGTTAAACCATATCACATCAAATCAGCTTATAAAAAAATGGAAGAAGATAAAGAAATAACCGCATTAAAATCATATTCATTACATGAAAAATTACTTATTCTTTCTGTATTAAAAACCAAAAAATTTTATACGGGTGAAATATATATAATGTACAAAAAATTTTGCAAAAAAATTAGCCAAAAAGAATTAACACAAAGACGAGTGACACAATTACTAAGTGAATTAGAACTGTCTGGTATGGTTAATGGTAGAATAATTAGCCAAGGCATACATGGAAGAACAAAAAAATATACCTCGACTATATCATATGAAATTGTGGCAAATACACTTAGAAATGACCCTATATTTTGTGATTTATTATAAATTAACAAAAATCATTTTGATTGATATACTTGGAATGTTTTTAAATTTATAATTAACGCAATTCCAGGCGTTGGAGTTATACCAACACTAGATTGAAAAGGTGTTTGTCGTTGCCAGGTACCAGAATTAATTAATAAAGTTCCACGATAGCTGTTATAATCTAATATATGAACATGGCCTGTGAGAAAAATATCTGGGACATCATTAATTACTAACATATCATGAGATTCAGGTGCTATCGGTGTACGATTTCCATATATTGGACTTAAATGTCTTGATCTAAGTAATAATTTCATAACATTAGTTGGTTTATCATAATGTACTCCTGGTGTAGTTTTTACCACATCATCTATACTTTGTCCATGATATACTAATATTTTTACTCCATTCAACGAAATTAATGACGGATTCCCTACAAAAAAAATATTTTTATTACCATGAAAAAATTTAAATTTTCCTGGTATTGCAGGCTGAGGTAAAGCCCTCCTTCCAGGATCATGATTTCCAGGTATTATAAATATTTTTATATGTTTTGGAATTTTACTTAAAATATCTGCTGCTTTGGTTAATTGTTTGTCTACAGTATCCAAATCAAGCTCTTCGTTTTGACCTGGATAAATACCAATCCCATCTACTAAATCTCCAGCAATTATTATAAAACTAATTTTTGTAGCTATAAAATTATCACTAGATAACCATAAAATAAATTCATTTAATTCATACTCCATAAAATATTTACTTCCTATATGTAAATCTGACAAAAAAACAACATATGTCTCAGTTTTAGATCTGTTGGACTTTCTTTCAGGTATATCTGGTAATATTATATCTCTACAAATAATATTTCTTTTGTTATTAATTTGAATTTTGAATATGGCAAATTGATCCAAAAGTAGCATAGATGCAATATTTTTGATTTTGTTATCAAAAACTAAAACTTCAATTGAATTGGTAAGATCATCTATCACTAATTTTATAAATTTCTCATCTGTATTTCTATGTAATAGCAAACCACAAACATACATTACAACATTTGATTTTTCATTTAAAACATCTGATATTATATTTATTTTTTTGAATTCTGGTCTCCCCATAATTATTTTTTTTAATTTAATAAATCGATCTTTGAATAATGAATGATACCCATTTATACCTTCAGCTGATGTAATTTTTGGTGTAGGATCAACTAAAATATCATATCTTGTAATTGATTTTTGACTCATATTTATATATTCATCAAAATCTTTTTTTGTTATTACAAAATCATTTTTTTTT
>JAHRAP010000027.1 GCA_020027255.1 Nitrosopumilaceae archaeon
TTAAAAAAGCTCATTATGTATACGTAGAGCAATTTACTAGCCCAATCAAACCCACATTTCTGAACGAGATCAAAAAAATAACATGTAACAAATTCATCTTAGCTGAAAGATGGAAGATAGAAGATGGAAATGAAATTTTAAACAATGCACGAAATAAAGTTGTAGTGATATTGGTTTATGGAGATCCGTATGTAGCTACAACGCATATAGATCTCAGAATAAGAGCAAATAGAGAGAAAATAATAACAAAAACAATCCATGCATCATCTTCCATAACATCTATTATTGGAGAATGTGGATTACATCATTACAAAATAGGTAGAATTGCAACAATAACAAGTGATTTAAAAATGATGACTACTCCATATTATATTATTTATAGGAATATGATAGAAAATAATCATACTGTATTGTTACTTGAATTCAATCATGCTCAAAAATTTTTCTTGGATCCAAAAATAGCATTGAAGAATTTATTACATATCGAAAAAATACAGAAAAGGAAAATTATAAATGAGCACACATATGCGATAATTGCTTCACGCATAGGTTATGACGATCAAAATATAATCGCAGGCAAAGTAGCAAGTTTATGTGAAATCAATTTTAATGATCCTCCGCATACTATTATAATATTAGGTTCTATGCATTTTACAGAATATGACGCAATAAAAAACTTGCTTACATGCATAGATGAACCACAAAGTAATTCAGATAATTTGAAAACAATAACAGAACAATTATTAAATAAATACATTCCAAAATTAAACGAAACGATAAATCATTTAAAATCTAATTGTACAGAACAAAAATCGAAGTTTGTGCTGGAGAATGCTATTTTGTATGCAAAAGATGCCAGACAATTTTTCATAGATGGGCATAACGAGGTAGCAATGTTAAGCATAGGATATGCAGAAGGCTTAGTAGATGCATTAAGATTTATTGATAAAAGTGTAAAACTTAAAAGATTTGACTAATATTCACATCATATCAGGTAATGTAATTGAATTTAAATAAAATTGATAAGATGATAATGTCGTCAATATACATAAACTCTATTTCTAAGTCTACTCAAAACATAGGTTTATTAAATATAATTGCAGACGAGCAAATTGATTGCATTAAGTCAATGTTAGGAAATCTTATAAAAGATGGATTTGTAAGTCCAGACACAAAAAAACTAACTAAGATAGGAAGATCATCAATCAAAGTTGTGCTAACAGGCGGAGTTTTTGATATAATTCATCTAGGGCATATACATACATTAAATTCAGCGAAATCTTTAGGAGATGTTTTGGTAGTTGTAGTTGCTACAGACAAAACTGTGATGGCTATTAAAAAGAAAATACCACTACATAATCAAAATCAAAGATGTGTATTGATCAATTCATTAAAAATGGTAGATTTAGGTGTTGTTGGTAGTGAAAAAGACATATTTGCAACAGTGAGAGACATAAAACCAGAAGTGATTGCTCTAGGATACGATCAAATACATCAAGAAAAATTCATAACTGACGGTTGTAAAAAGCTAAACCTCAATGTAGAAATAACCAGATTATATTCTCCAATGCCTGAAATATCTAGTTCTAATATAGAAAAAAAATATGAATCTAATTAGCTATATTAATTTTAATAGTAACTTTAGAGCTGTTAGATATTTTAGCAACTTCACGCAAATGGTTTTGAGAAATTATTTCGATGATAGAATCGTCGTGATGTGTGCGTTCTAAAAATATTAAATGACAATCTATAGATTTGTTTAACATAGCTTTAAAACATTTAACCCAACCATACGTTCTCATACCGTCTGAAAAACCATCTATTATAATACATTTAGATTTGCAAAGACGTTTAATTGCATCAACGTATATAATTTCATTTAATTTGACATTTAATGTTCCAGGAAATGGAACATATCCTATTCTCGATTTGAATTGATCTGTATAACCTCGTAATGACATATAATATGCACCCTCACCCATTCCAGATACTAAAAATCCTTTTAATTCAACAAACGATAAAAGTGATTTTGTACTGTTATTCAGTAAATTGGATAGTGCTTTGATTTCATGGTATCCATCTTCAGTAATTTTCACATATGTATGTCTATTTTTTATCACTCTCTCGATAAATTTGTATTTTTCTAATTCTGATAAATGTTTTGAAGCAGCTTGTTGAGATTTGTTAATATATTTTCCGAGAGATGCCGTAGTAACGGACACAAAATTATGTCTAGCACCCATAGTTAATAGATGTGCAAGTGTCATAAGATGTTGAATTTTTAGATGTATCATTAATTTTATATTAAATTCAATTGTGAAAAGGTTTTCAAATATATACCATTACGATTTGTTAGTTTAGCCATTCGGTGACCTATTATATAGCTAATACCTATTTGTTTGGCGCTATCCAATAATCGTTGAGTTATTATACCATCTAGAATAAGATATTTAATTCCAGAATGAGTGGAAAGTTTGTTCACCAACTCACTTATGGGTACTTTAAAAATTTCTTTGTGTTTATCATCAATAGCTATAGCTTCTAATGTTTCATTTAATTTAGGATATATTTTAGATACTAAATCTATTATCGGTTTATCATCATCAATATTGATATTAGGTTTGACCGCTTGGTTTAATTCAGATGTTGTTTGCTTCAGAATATCAACAATTTGCTGCGGCGTTAATTCTTCAACTTCTACACCATCATAAGCACGGTGTACAATATCTATACGTACAATAGATTTTAATTCTTTGAGTATAAAACCACCAGCTCGATCACCATCTAAAAATGCTACAATTTTTTCTTTGGAATCACATAATTCCTTTATTGATTCATCAATTTTAGCACCTTCTATGGCAATGGCATTATCATAACCAGCCCTAAGTAGATTTATCACATCAGCTCTGCCTTCTACCAGTATTATCCATGTAGAATCATATATTCCAGATCCACATGGTAGTTTTTCTTTACCATATGTAGTTAATTTATTAGAATTGGATTCATGGATTACCTTTAACATTGTATCGCCTTCACTTATTGTTTTAGTAGACCATTTTTGTTTAATTTCTTTAGCACGTCTTACTATATCATCTTTTTTAGAAGCCCTGACATCATCTATAGATATTAATTTAAAGTGGCAGTCAAAAGGACCTACTTTATCTATGCTTTCAATTGCAGCTGCCAACAATGCGCATGTATCTATATCCGTACTCATAGGGATTAGAGCGTTACCAAGAGTTGTATTTGTGGTGGTAGACGTATTTACTTCAATTCTGCCAACTTTAGATATTCTTTGCAATTCGTTAAGATTCATTTCAGGCCCTAACAATCCTTCAGTTTGTCCAAAGATAGCACCGATCAGATCAGCTCGTTCTACCAATCCATCAACTTCAAAAGACAATCTAACATTATACTTGACAATTCCTGATTGAGGCAACACGCTAATAACTCCTTATTACCACATTATTATTTTTTTAAATAACGTCATGCTTACGTAATGTATTCTTAAATACTCGAATAGAACGATATGGACATAAACGAATCGTCTTATTCAGTATTAAATGAATGTCCACAAGAACAAGATTTTGTTACGTTAGGATTGTTTATTTTAAATCCAGAGCCCATTAGACTTTCAATGTAATCAACATTTGCACCTTTCAAATGTTCTTCACTATAACTATCAACAAGTAGTTTAA
>JAHRAP010000030.1 GCA_020027255.1 Nitrosopumilaceae archaeon
ACTAGAACTGCAATAATTATAGTTGGATACGTAATAAATCCGCATACTTATGAATATACTAAATTATATGACAAAAAATTCACACACAGCTTTAGGACATCCAAATATATTCAATAACTAATACATAATAAACCAAAATATTATAATGAAAATTACTAAAATGATCATTCATGGTATTAATAATGAAGAGCTTGAAATTCGATATGGGTTTAATAGACGGTAGTAGCGATATCAAATTATTAATAATAAAAACATAAGATCTTAGAATTGAAATAAATTCAAATTTAACAAAATCGTCAGGTTATTGTATTAAATATATTTAATGGACCAGGTGGGATTTGAACCCACGATCTCGCCCATGCCAAGGGCGCATCTTGCCAGTCTAGACGATCGGCCCAAGAAAAGTATAATCAACGTAGAATAAAATTTTAATCTTTGTATGCATGTCACTAAATTGAAGCTGATTAACACAAGGTATTTAAATATTGTATGGTAGATATAGTAATTGGTTACAGATAATAAAGCAATAATTTCTTTCATACAAGTACTAAAGGAGGATTTATCTATTTTTAGGCTGGAACCTGTGGATATTGCATTACCAGATTATAAAGCTGGCCAATTTATAACAATAGGACTAGAAAATACGGCAGAAAATAACAAAATAGTAAGACGTGCATATTCTATTGCATCTAATCCAGAAAATAGAAAGTATATTGAGCTATACATAAGATGGGTAAGAAAACCTCTTCCTGGAAGGCTCACTACGATGTTATTTAGTTCTAAATCAGGCGATGAAATAAATTGGTTGAAGCCAACAGGAGCGTTCACAATTAACGAGAAATTAGCTAATGGCGAAAAAGATGAACGAAGAATTATTTGTATAGGTGGAGGTACAGGATTAGCACCTTTTGTGAGTTATGCAAAACATCTGTATGAAATCGGTGACAAAAGAGAGATAGTTGTGCTTCATGGAGCTAGTTATGTAGATGAACTAAGTTACAAAGATATCCTTACTGGATTGGAATGTGCAAGTATTGATAAAGGTAGAGATAAATGGAATTTTAAATATAGAGCATCTATAAGTAGACCGCAAGAACATACAAATAGATCATGGTCTGGCCAAAATGGAAGAGTTGAAACATTTCTTAGATCTGTAGATGGGGATAAAGCGCCTTTAGAATTATTGGTGGGTGACAAAATAACAAAAGAGAATACAATATTCTATATTTGCGGATGGCAAGGAACAATTGATGGAGTAATGGATTTTCTGAAGCCAAAAGGTTTTGTTACTGAAAGAGAAAAAAGAGAAGATGGTAGTTTTGAAGTCAAGTATGAATCATATGGTTAACCTAAAATAGTTTTATAGTTTTTGGGGATGTAGGTTAGCATGGCATACTGCCAGTTTCGGGTACTGGAGTTCATGGGTTCAAGTCCCATCATCCCCATATAATTAGCAATAATATGACTACGATCATTTATTTAGCTCATTTAAACCCAGTAACAAATTCACACATAGAAATAATACGTGAATTAAAAAATAATTACAATAAAGTGGTTGTAATGCCAGTCATATTTTTAAAAAACAATATAGAAATTAATAGCCGTAGCTTTCCGTTTAATTTTGGAATTAGAGAAAAAATGCTGAGATCAATTTTTAAAAATTCCATATCAATATCTTCAAACTATACTTTCCATGCACCGTATTGGAGATATTTGCCACCTTTAATTTCTCCTATGTCGTGGGTTTTAAAAAAAAAAATATTACGAGGGATCGAGAAAAATTATTTAACATATACAGGAGATAAATCAGAATGGTACTTACTAAAAATATATGGTTTCAATCCTAAAAAAGGAACAAGAAAAATGTTATCAGCTACGTCTGTGAAAGATAAAATGTACGAATCAGTAATTGGCAAAAAAGTAAATTGGGAATCAGATGTCCCTAATGGAATAGTTGATATAATAAATAAAAATTGGACTGTAGTGCAAAATTTTGCTAGCAAAAAAGATGCCACAATAAAAATCACAGGAATGAAATTTCCTTTGAACGGATATTGGTCAAAAAATATAAAAAACAAGAAGTAATACGATTAATGAATATATCTAAAATTGTTTGGTTCAATGGAAAATATGTTGTAAAAAACAAGGCCACAGTACCAATCACAACACATGCAATACATTATGGTACATCTGTTTTTGAAGGGATTAGAGCGTATTGGAATTATAATAATTTATATATATTTAGATTGGATGATCACATTTCGAGATTTAGAAATTCTGGTAAGTTTTATTCAATAACACTAAAATTTTCAAACTTGGAAATTAAAAACGCAATAATAAATTTATGTATTAAAAACAAAATGAAGAATTCATGTTACATAAGACCTGTTTATTTTATTGGAGACTATGGAATAAATTTGCATGTTACAAACAAAGCGCCTACACATGTAGGAATATTTATGTTCCCAATGAATGATCTATTTGATAAAAACGGAATAACTGCATGCATATCTTCGTGGAGGAAATTTGATGACTCGTGTTTATTCCCATTAGCTAAAATGGGTGGTAATTACCTTAATTCAATTTTAGCGACGCAAGAATCAAAACGCAATGGTTACGACGAAGCTATTTTATTAGATAGCCAATGCAACGTTAGCGAGTCTCCTGGAGAAAATATATTTGTGATCAAAAATAAGTGCATAACAACACCACCATTAAGTTCTTCAGCATTAGATGGTATAACTAGAGATAGTGTAATAAAATTATCTCGCAATATGGGTTATACCACTATAGAAAAAAAAATAACTAGAAGTGAATTGTATTTATCAGACGAGATTTTTCTGACAGGTACAGCTGCAGAAATAACACCAATCATTAAAATAGATAATCAAAATATAGGAGATGGTAAAAGTGGAAAAATAACAAAAGAATTGATGAGTAAGTATAACAAAATTACCATGGGTAAAGACAAAAAATTTTATGATTGGGTTACCAAGGTGTATTGACATAAAAATAATTTGTGTGGGAGATAAACTACGAAGTGAAGAATATGCACAAATGTTAATGCAATCAAATAAACAACAACGTGCTACCTCATTATACACAACCAAAAAACCAAACAAAAAATCTAGTGATATCAAATATACAAATTGTCTAACAATAGAAGAATTGCCAGAATCAAGAAAATTTGACAGCGTATTTATTCGTATTAAAAATAAGAAAGAAATATCAATTATAAATCACCTCGTATCGCTCCACAAAAATATTTTTATAGAAAATCCAAACATGATAATTGGAGAATGGAATAAATTGAAATGTGCTTCAGAAGAGGCAGGAATTATACTTGACTATAGTTTTATTAATTGTATAGATTATATGGCAATCCAAATTCGAAATCATTTGGATTCAAAGAAATATGGGAAATTATTAATGTTACAATCTCATAACATGTGCAAAAATCTATATAATGATTATGAGTGCATATACGATGCATTAATACAAGATGTGATTTCAACAACATGGTTATTTAAAGAAATGCCAGAAATGATAAATGCAATAATAAATAAAATACAACACAAATACAATGACTTTGTGTCAATCACATTAGAATTTAAAAATAACAAGATTGCAATTATTTCATCTGATTTGATTATGCAGTTCCACGAAAAAAATTTTAGTGCTATTGGTGAGAATGGTACAATAACAAATCACAGCATAATGATGATGAAAAATCAATACATAGATCAATATATAAGAAATGAAAGACTAGTTGAAATACAAAAATTTTTGTTGTCGGTAGAACAAAATGATCTACAATCAATAAAGCTAAACAAAATAGTAGATATGGAAAACATAATAAATGCAATAATAATATCTAGCAAGAAGTATATTCCAATTTATTTAAATACATAATATGAAAAAAACATTGCTTGACATTTTAATGTGTCCAATTGATAAATATTTTCCATTAGAATGTTTTGAGTTGGACTGGAAAGAAAATAATATCATAGAACAAGGTATTTTATATTGTAA
Source organism: Nitrosopumilaceae archaeon (assembly GCA_020027255.1). Lineage (GTDB taxonomy): Archaea > Thermoproteota > Nitrososphaeria > Nitrososphaerales > Nitrosopumilaceae > WTHC01. Next base: position 4,033 of record JAHRAP010000030.1, read on the forward strand.
AAAATGTAATAGATTTTATCCAATAATAGACGAGATACCTATAATGTTACCAGATGAATTTAGATCCGAAGAAACAGAAAAAAAATTTTTGCGAAATAATAAGAAAAGACTGCCAAGCAAAATAATCAATAATGCACGTCCATGGCATATATGATGAAATCGATTATTGTAATTATTAATATGTTTTTTAAACTCTATTATAATGACCTGGTTTTGATTCATAAATTGATGCTTCATAGAGCATTTTTCGTATATAATTTTTGGCTTCTTCTTCTTTGAATCTATTGGATTTGATTAATTCGTCTATGAATGATTTTTCTTCTACAGGTTTTTTATTATCTCCTTCTAATGCTTTTAATATCTCCATAAAAAATTGCATTTTTGATATCTCGCTTCGTGGTTTACCTTGCAATACACCAAGATCAACTTTACCAGTATTGACATCAACTCCAGCATTTTCAAGCATGCTCTGAATCAGATGTATTGCATTATCAGCATCATCAGCGTCTACTTGATCTTTCATTAATATTTTAGCTCGTGCAGTAGCTAATCTTATTAATCCTTCTAATTGTCTCGGCGTAACAGTGATCATGTCTTCAGATTCAACATTTCTCATTTTCATGTAATATTTCAATATTCTTTGCTCGGCATCTCTAGTAAGCATTGGATTAATTTTTCGAGCGTGTGATAAATACTTGGTTAAAATATCAACATCTATTGATGTATTTGGTTCATGATTTGTTAATGAATGCAAATTGATTATGTGTTTTGCAATTTGTGTGTCTTTGTCTCGTGATGGTACGTCACGAACTACAAATATTAGATCAAATCTAGTTAACAATGGAATAGGCAAATTTACATTTTCTGTAATATTTTTGAATGGATCATATTTTCCATACATTGGGTTGGCAGCTGCTAATATTGATGTTCTGGCATTTAATGTTGCCACTATACCACCTTTGGCAATACTAACTGTTTGCTGTTCCATAACTTCATGGAGAGCACTTCGATCTTCTGGTTTCATTTTGTCAAATTCATCTATACATACGAGTCCTTGGTCTCCAAGAACCACAGCGCCAGCTTCCAACATCATAATTCCAGTCTTATCACGAACTACAGCAGCAGTGAGACCTGCGGCTGTTGATCCTCTACCAGAAGTGTATAATCCTCTAGGAGCTACTCTAGCACAGAATTTTAACATTTCACTTTTTGCGGTACCTGGATCTCCCACCAAAAAAATATTGATGTCACCACGAATTTTGGTGCCGTCTGCGAGGATTTTTTTAGTAGATCCTACAATTAATAATAATATGGCCTCTTTAATCAAAGAATGTCCATGAATATGCGGTGCAAATGAATTTATTAATTTGCTATATACATCAGAAGATTCAGACAAAGATTTTATTATTTTAGCCTCGTCTAAAGAGATTTCTTCACGTTCTATACTTCTGGAAGTTTTAGTACCTCTACCTCCAAGAAATTCTATATTATTTCCATCTATTCTGAGTCGATACAAGGCATTATTTATTTTAGCTCCAGGGATAGGATCTTGTTCTATTCGAACTACGCCAGTTAAGATTATGCGATCTCCAGGTCTAGCATTATCAACCAGATCTTGCTTAACAGTAACATCAATATAGTGCGGCAATTGTCCAGGAGGAAGATCTTCAGGTAATTCTTGTAATCTAACAATTTGGAAATCTATAAATTTACTTGATTCAGATTCTATTCCAAGTTCTCTATGAGTGCACTTATCATAGGAGCATTTAATTGGTGCATTTATTTTCAATCCTCTCTCTAAAACTACATTAGTGATATGGCCTTCAGGACATACATAAACTAACTCTCTGGCAAGTGGTTTTATCTCAGACGCACGGACTACCATTCCGGATATACTAGTCATTTTGCTGATTATTTCAGCATTAATTTGCCTAATACTACGTTGAATTGGATAATTGGTGATGCGCGTACGTATTTCGTTTTTTATTTTTTCTGCATATTGTGGAAACCGTTCACGTAGTATTTCTGTAATTGCTCTTTTAAAAGCATCTAAAATTTTATCTGCTTGTTCTTCAAATTTTATTTCTATTTCACGATCCGATACAAGATCATTATAATCTATGACAATATACTGTATGTGTTTAGCCATCATGACATCTATCTGTTCTACATATTTGTAAGATCCAGTTTTATCTTTAAATTGAACCAAAAAATTTTTGGCTAAATCTGACAAAGCAGATGGTGTATATGTTTTAGTGATACTCATATATTCAATCACCAAATATTTGTTTAGTAAAAATTGTGCTCATTTTATGAATTTGGTTATAAAATTCTATTTCTTCGACGGTTAATTTACGAGATAACTCATTTGTCAGTTTAGATGAATCTGCTAATCTAATTATTTTTCCGTGTCTTTTCCTAAATAATGATTTTAATAAACTTTCTAATATGTTGTGTTCTTGTAGCTGGAGTCTTTTAAGATATGAATTAACTTTTATATAAAAATGATCGTCTAGAGTTGATAAATTAAATTCGTCTTGCGAGTTTTCTTTGACTAATGATTGCTTGAGTTCATCAGCTATATCATCATCTTGAATTTCTACATATTTATGAAATGCCAATATATCTGCAATCCATCGAGGTATATTTAACATATCACCATATTTACCATATATTTTAATATCAGATATTTCAA
>JAHRAP010000059.1 GCA_020027255.1 Nitrosopumilaceae archaeon
ATTTTTTATATTCTCTTTTCATGTTATATCCGTTATTTTCTAGATTAATGTTCTTCCCAGTATATTTTATAAATACATCGTCCAGTGTAGGCTTTGACATAGTAATATATTTAATTTTAATTTTTAGATCTGTCAATAATGTAAGTAGTTGAGGGAGCATTTTTCCACAGTCTGTGCTAAATATTGCTATTGTTTTGTTATCTAAATTTATTTTATCTATATGTTTATCAATTGAACTAATTTTTGACGTTAATTCTATGGTATCAATATCTATTTCAGTGCCAATACGCAATATTTCATGACCAAAATTATTTTTTAGTTGTGATGGAGTGTCTACAATTTTTATTTTACCTTTATCTATTATTGCTACTCTGTCACATAATTCATCAGCTTCTTCCATGTAATGCGTGGACAAAAAAATTGATGTGTTAAAATTATCTCTGATTTTTTTAATATGCTCCCAAATTTTTCGGCGAGTTTGAATGTCTAGGCCAACTGTCGGCTCATCCAAAAATAGAACTCGCGGTTTATGTAATAAACTTCCAGCAATATCAAGTCTTTTTCTCATACCACCAGAATAGGTTGCCACAAGATCATCTTGTTTATTTTCTAATTCTATCAATGTCAATATTTCATTTATTCTAGTGTTTGCAAGATCTTTGGGAATGTGGTTTAGTCTAGCTTGTAGAACTAAGTTTTCACGTCCTGTGAGGTATTCGTCTACAGTGATTTCTTGTTGGACATATCCAATATGTTCTCTAACTTTTCCTGGTTGCGATATAGTATTAAAACCGTTAACAATGACCATACCAGAAGTGGGTTTTAGTAAAGTAGCAAGAATCATCATTGTGGTACTTTTACCAGCTCCATTTGGTCCTAGAAAACCAAAAATTTCATTTTGTTTTATCTGTAACGATATATCATCCAATACAGACGTGTGACCAAATTTTTTGGACAATGAGCATATTTCAATTGAATACATTAACTAAGTAACAATACAACATTTGTTTAATATATCAGTTAAGAACGATATATGACAGATGTGTAATAAAAATGACAGAGATTTTATACAAAGCAGCAATAATGAAGGCACTAGTTTCATAGTATTATTAACTACCATAGGTAGAAAAACTGGCAAAAAACATACCGTTGCGCTACGAGTAGTAGACTATCACAATAAATTATATTTTTCGCGGAGGAATTCAAATAGCGACTGGTTGCAAAATATGTTAATAAATTCAATGGTCGTTGTAGAATATAACAATAAAATGTACCATGGTAAATCTAAATTAATAAATAATAAACAATTAATGAGGAAGATTTCTGAAATTAAATATTATGGAGATATGCGTAGCCAAGAACCAAGAATAATTTTGGAGGTTACATTATTTTAATTATTGTTGTGACTCCGCGTCTATCTGTCTCCATATTTTTTTCAGTTTCAACTACTATTATGGTAAAAGATATAACATCAGATGCAACACATTGTAACGCATTAAGTTTCAGATTAATATTCATAAAACCAAATTCATCTAATATAATATTGTCTTTATCAAAAAATGCAGTACCAGTAGTTTCTATTCTAAATTGTGTATTTTTTTGGTAGAACCCAAGTTTAGTTTTTCGGGTAAACCTACCAACCGATTTCAGATTTATATTAATAGATCCATTGTTCACAGTCGTATAGCTAGATTTCTTATTAACAAAAACACCTATTTGAAATGGATATCCGGCAGTAGCTTCTGCCATTTTTTGAATTCCGTCATTCATGATTACATCGACACCTTTGATTGTATTTGCGGCATTATTTATCCATACACTAGTTTTGTGTACTACATCTGCAATAGTGGTCCTTCGTTTGTTATCTTCTGCCATAGGAAGCTTATAGTAATATACCCACTCCAAATAATCTTTAGAAATTTCATGTATAAAATTTACACATGTGTTTTTATAATCAGTAACACTAGTAGCCATTTCAGAATACTCATCGTTTAATTCAACATTGTTTTGATCTAATGGCAATACCATAAACACATTGATATGAACTGTTTTATATTGTTTCATAAGATATAATGAAATGGTTACCAAATTCGAAAAAATAATAACCGAATTACAAACTCAATTACAAAATAATTTAACAAGTATTAAAAATGCATTACAAAATAACCCAGCATTGAGTTACTCGATGATAAATAATTTATGTTCCGATATTAGCGATAAATATGGCATATGCATATTGCTTAATTTTCCAGAAAAAAAAACGATCTATGATTTTGAATCTTATGGCAAGCAAAATATTAGCATAATAATTGACAGAACATGCAAAAAATTTCCAATACATAGAGATATAATAAAAATTCAAATAAAAAAGATGTTTCCTAATACAACAATTAAAGATGCATATATGTACGAAGGAAAAGAAGGATTGAAAGTATTTTTGAATCACGGGAGAATAGATATATTACCACATTCATTTCATTTGTTGTGTAAATGTACTAACGATGTCATGGGTTTTTCAGATTGGCTGTTGGCGAATGTATATAAATTGTATAATGGAGCGTAGTTAATGGTCAAAGACAATAATTCGTAAGAATGTAATAGATTTCCATCAATATCATAATATTTTGCTATTATAGGAATTGGCATGTTATCAACTATAAAAAATGTATTGGAGTTGGCGCCTATTTCATAATTAACTTCGAATGTATTTAATTTTCCAAAATTGAATTGTGTTTTGTTATTTATAACTTTTAAACTTGGAGTTAATTTTCCAACAAATGTATTGCCCCAAGAAGAATCGTGAATAAGATATTTGGGCTGCGAACTAATATTGCGTTTTGAAAATATAGTATCTTTCAACACATTAGTATATAATCTAATTTGATCATTATCATGATTTTTGATTATATAATTATCAGTCAATTGTAATGTA
>JAHRAP010000060.1 GCA_020027255.1 Nitrosopumilaceae archaeon
CAATAACTGCGTTATTTATATCAACAATAGTACCTTGATAGATTACTGCAATATCAGATCTGCCAGCAACAGATAATATTTCTTTAACTAGTTTATTTTTTTTACGAATATGTTTAATTACAATATCTACTGTATTAGGTTTTGTATTAACAAGACATAAAGCGCGCATACATCATCACATCAAAAATGATTGATAAACATTATCATCTTTGTAGTTAATATTTTAAAACCAATACCATGTAATGTTATTATTGATTTTAGAATTTTATTATTGTTGATATTATTATAATCCATGATTACGATAGCACATCCTTTTTTTGGTAATCTATATCCGGATGCAATTAATCCTTTTGCTACTGCATCATGAAAATCATTTCCTAAACATGCCACTTCTCCTGTAGATTGCATTTCTACACCTAGTGCTATATCTGCGCCATCCAACTGCATAAATGAAAATTGCGGTATTTTAACACCGAATTTAAAATTCATTTTAGTGTTTTTATGTATCATTTCTGGCAATGATTTATTTAAAATGGCGCGTGACGCAAGTTTTACCAAATTGATATTCTTTAATTTAGATACAAATGGCATAGATCTAGAAGCTCTCACATTTAATTCTATAACATATATCGATTTATCAGCCACAATGAATTGTATGTTGAATGGACCCCTCACTTTGAATTCTCTAGCTATACTTTTGGTATGTTGGATAATCTTCTCAATAACTTTTTTATCTAGTCTTCTTGGCGGCATGCACATCATGGCATCCCCAGAATGTATGCCTGCATTATCTATGTGTTCAATAATTGCACCAATTATAACATTTTTTGTATCTGAAACACCATCTACATCCACTTCCAACGCATTTGAAATATACTTTGAAATTACTACTGGACGATCTGATGAAATGACAGCTTGTTCAAAATATTTTTGCAAATCGCTTTCAGTCCATACCACTTTCATAGATGCGCCGCTTAAAACATATGACGGGCGTGCAATTATCGGATACTTAACAGATTTTGCAAATTCTATAGATCCTTTTAAATCAGAAAATTTTTTCCATTTTGGTTGTGATATATTTAATTTATCAAGAATATTGCTAAATTTAGATCTATCTTCTGCTTTATCTATGTTAATTGGATCTGTGCCTATTATATTAATTCCATTTTTATGTAATGCCGAAGTTAAATTATTTGCAATTTGACCACCTACAGACGTAACTATTCCTTTAGGTTTTTCAAATTCAACTATATCTAAAATTCTTTCTAATGTCAGCTCTTCGAAATAAAGTCTTTGACATATATCGTAATCTGTTGATACTGTTTCTGGGTTGCAGTTTATCACACTCACATTTTTTTCGCCATTTTCTTGTAATCCAAATACCATATTCACAGTACCCCAATCAAATTCTACGCTGCTCCCTATCCTATATGGCCCTGCGCCTAGAACAATTATGCTTCCAGTGCTTTTTATTTGAAAATCATTTGCATCTCCTCCATACGTAACATACAAATAATTTGTTTGTGCTGGCCATTCGGCAGACAGTGTATCGATTTGTTTGATTACCGGCAAAATACCCATGCGTTTTCTAATTTGTCTTACTTCATGTTCTTCTATGTTCTTAGCTTTGCTTATCTGTTTATCTGAAAAACCAAGTTTTTTGACTTTTTTGAGTAATTGCGCTTCTAATTTACATTGATTTAATTCATTCTCTAACTCTACGATATTTTTAATTTTATTTATGAACCATGGATCGACTGATGATAATTTTGAAATTCTATCTACTGGTATTTGCTTCTTAATTGCAGCTGCAATATAATATAATATCAAATTATCTGGATTTATCAGATGATTTTCTATATCTTCTTCGTCATCTATCTCTTTATCATACTTGTTAAGCACTAATCCGTCTTTATTGATGTCAAGCATTCGTATGGCTTTCTGTAAAGCTTCTTCAAACGTTCTTCCTATTGACATTACTTCTCCGGTTGATTTCATAGTAGTTCCAAGCTTTCTACTTGCAAATTCAAATTTATTGAAGTCCCATCTGGGATGTTTACACACTATATAATCTAATGATGGTTCAAAACACGCAGTAGTTTTTTTTGTGATATTATTTCTAAGTTCGTCTAGGGAATATCCTAAATTAATTTTTGCTGACATATATGCAATAGGATATCCTGTAGCTTTGCTAGCGAGTGCTGAAGAACGAGATAATCTAGGATTCATTTCAATTGCTACATATTTAGATGATTGTGTATCGACTGCAAATTGAACATTACATTCTCCAATAATGTTCACATAATCTGCTGCACGTATTGCAGCTGATCTTAATAAATGGTATTCATAATTATCTATTGTTTGTGATGGTGCCACAACTATATTGTCACCTGTATGCACTTTCATTGCCAAAATATTCTCCATATTGCAAATAGTTATGCTGTTTTTGTTACTATCTCGCATTATTTCATATTCGATTTGCTTCCAATCTCCTATATATTTCTCTATTAGAACTTGTCCCACCATGCTGGCACTTATTCCTCTATTTACTATTTCATATAGTTCTATTTCATTGCGTGCTACTCCTCCGCCTCTTCCTCCTAGTGTATATGCAACTCTTACAATAACTGGATAGTTCAATCTGTTGGCTACAATCTTAGCTTCGCTAAAAGATTTAACAGCTTCACTTTCAAGTGTAGGTACATCGCAATTAACCATAGCTTCTTTGAAAAGCTGTCTGTCCTCACTAATTTTTATGCTGTTTATTTCTGTTCCTAGTACATTGATACCATATTTTGTTATAGATCCGCAATCAGAAAGATTTACACCACAATTTAAGGCAGTTTGTCCTCCAAACCCTAACATTAATCCATCCGGTCTTTCTTTTTCTATCACATGATTTACATATTCTGTAGTCACTGGTAACAAGTATACGCGATCAGCAAATTTTCCATCAGTTTGTATAGTTGCAATATTAGGATTTACTAATACACTTTTTATTCCATCTTCGTTTATTGCCTTGAGACATTGACTTCCGGAGTAGTCAAATTGACGGCCACATTAGTGACTTTCGCCAGCTTCTCCGATTTTAATTGCCCCACTGCCTAACACGAGGATTTTTTTAATGGTTTTTATTTTGGACAGGTTCTGTTTTCCTCCATAATTTTTTTGAATGAGTCGAAAATATATTTACAATCATAAGGTCCAGGTGCAGCTTCTGGATGAAATTGAACTGCAATAGATTTATTTTTTTTATGTTTTATCCCCTCCACTGTTTTATCATCTGCATTAATAAACCATAATTTAAACCCAGAATTTTTTAGCGAGTCAGAATCTATACAATATCCATGATTTTGGCTTGTGATATATGTTCTGGAATTGTCTATATTTATGCAAGGTTTATTTTGACTTCTATGCCCATATTTTAATTTATATGTTTTAGCATCATCAGCTAAAGCTAAAATTTGCGCTCCTAAACAAATTCCGAGAATTGGCATGTTGCATTCTAGCAAAATATTCGCTGTCTTTATGGTGTCTACACACATTTTTGGATCTCCAGGACCATTACTTATGATGACGCCATCTGGCTTATATGATAGTATATCATCAATTTTTGTATTCCATGGCATCTTTATAATACCATATCCAGCATTCATTATATTTCTTAAAATAGAATTTTTTGTTCCTGTATCGATCACAACCACATTTTTTGAATTTGCTCCTAATCTTTGTGTTTTTCTGGTGGAGACTCGATCCATAAAATTTCTTTGATTGTAAATTTCTGTTCTTTTTAGTTTCATTTGTACTTCTTGTGTACTTATATTATCTGAATCGCTAACAATTAAAGCGCACATCATAACGCCTTCTTCTCTAAGTTTTTTTGTCAATTTTCTTGTGTCTATATCGTACATTCCTGGGATTTGTTCTTTGTACAACCATTCATCTAATGTCATAATAGAATTCCAATGGTTAGAAACTAGTGATAAATCATGAATAACTATTCCACTAACTTGTATTCTATCTGATTCTATATATTTTTCAATTCCATATTCATCTCTTTGGCTAACATCTGGAACTCCATAATTACCTATTAGTGGATATGTAAAAGTAAGAATTTGTCCATTATAAGAAGGATCTGTCATGGATTCTGGATATCCTACCATGCCTGTATTAAATACCATTTCTCCAAACACAGTTTTTGGGTATCCAAACCCTTTTCCATTGATTATTGTACCGTCATCAAATATTATTTTTGCAAATTTATTGATGTATTTTGCATTTTTTATGAACTTTATTACCCTCTATGAATCACAATCAAGATGATTTAAATTTTTATGTTGTTTTTATACGTATATCAAAATAATATATTGTATTTTATCTAGCAAATTATTAGATCTAGTATTTTATAACGCTTTGAATTCTTCTCCCCATTTGTAGTATGCTTTTACCATTTCTGTTGATACACTAGGTTTTCTTCTATTCATTATTTCTTTGAAATCCATCATGGTCAAACTCTTTGGTTGAGGCAACTCTTCTCCTTCTATAGGTTCCATATATTCAGCAGAATTAAATAGTTCATTAACAGCTTTAAGTTGAGCTGCTTGGCATATGTCTTTTATGTCGCTAGCGCTATATCCATTAGATATTTTAGCAAGTTCTGGTGATTTAACTTTTACATCAATTTTTAATGGGATATTGTATAAATCGAATAGACTTTCTCGTGATTTGATATCTGGTAATGATGCTGATATTCTTTTTTGGAATCTTCTCAAAAAAGGCCAATCAAGACTCCATGGTTTGTTAGTAGCTCCCACCACATACATCTTCAAATCTTTGTGTTTTGTATTCACACCATCCATTTCAATCAAAAATTGATTTCTAGCTCTTATCTCTCCTCCTACTTCGCTATTTCTAGTACCAAGTAACGAATCAACTTCATCTATAAATAAAATCACAGGTTTGATTTGCTTTTCAGCATATGTTCGTGCTATATTGAATAATTTTGACACGTTCTTTTCTGCTTCTCCAAGCCATTTACTCATCATTGATGCTGCATCTACATTAAAAAAATAACCATCTATCTCATTAGCTGTAGCTGCTGCCAGCACAGTTTTACCGCATCCTGGAGGTCCATATAGGAGTATTCCTCTTGGCCATCCTAACGGAAATAAATCTGGTCGTTTTGTTGGATATACTATAGATTCTCGTAATGCATTTTTCGCATCGTCTAAGCCGATCACTTCCTCCCAACCGATTTGCGGTTTTTCTGTCATGATTAAATTGTTAAAATCATTATTAGAATCAATATCTTCAATTTTTTTATTGCCGTTATTATTAATTTCGACTCCTGATGTCATTCGTAACAATTTTATCCTATTCTTATATGATGCCATTCTCGCCATGTATATCTTATTTAATTTATTATTTGGATAAAACTTCATTAGCTTCATTAACGAATCTACTGCTTTTTGATAATTTGTAATTGCTATACTATAAGATCCATTGGAATCACATCTTATAGCCTCTGATGCATATTTACTTGCACTATTTTCTAATTCTTGTGGCGCCAAACTCATATAATCTACCAAAATACATACAATATTTGTATACCTATTCTATGATGTAAACAGGTATCGAAAACTTGGTTAAAAAAATTATACCAACATTATATATACAAAAATTATTGATTTAAACATACTGATGCATAAATGCATGACTATTATATGCATATCGTCTCAATAAAATATGCACAACCAATTTTGTTATTTAAATAACACACGCATTCACAGTTATTCTAAGTTAAATACATTCGGATATTAGACAATTGTATTGACGATAAGCTTAGAAGAATTTGGATTGAGTAAATATGAAAGCAGTGCATATTTGGCATTAATATACAAAGGAACTATTTCTGCAAGTGATCTGGCATATTATTCAGGAATACCTAGAACCAAAATTTATTCTGTACTATTAAAACTAGAGAAAAAACGATTGGTGATTATTTCACGAAGTAAACCACTTATGTGTACTGCGATAGGTCCAGAAAACGCATTTAATTCAATTATACAAAAACAAATGCATAAAGTAAATGCAATGAATGCAGTTATTAGTGATTTAAAAGAAATTAATCTGAATAATAAGAACAAAACAGTCGCTGAAAAAATTTATCACCATGTTAATATAGTGGATAATTTTTTAAAAATTAAACTGTTATTTGATAATGCGAAGTCATCTATTAAAATAATGCTAGATCGTAACGGAATGAACATATTATCAAAATGTAAACAACAGCTTATCACATCGATGAAAAAAAATATAAATATACAAATTATAGTTCCGCCTCAATCCATAGGAACAAAACAATTTAAGATAATTCCAGACGGAATCAAAATACACATGGCTGACGCACTTCAAAATTGTTTCATTTTCGATAATTCAGAATTATTGTTGATAGATAACGAAATCAAAACATCTGTAATATTTCATTATGATGTGATATTGAATGTTAATATGTTGAAATTATTTACAAATTTATGGACTAATTCATATGAAGCAAATAATCTGTATGATGTCACACCAAATCAAGCACAAGAAATTTATAAAATGATACTTTTGATACAAAACAGCTTGACGTATATTTTAAAAAATTCTCTTTCCAATAATATGAGTATTAATCTCATCCCATTTTTGGAACAAAATAACATATTTGTATTTGACAAAAAATTCTATGATGTTTTGAATGCGATAAATTTAGTTTTACATATAACGTGTGTTGGGCATATACAATTTGATTATACTACAAAAAATATAACACTGGAATCAAAAATAAATAACGCTTTAATCCCGTGGACTATAATGTTAAATGAATATCTCCATAAACATGGATACACAACTAAAATATTCCACAAGCTAGACAATATGAACAAAATCCACATAAAAATTATTGATGTTCATGAGAACAAAAAAGACCACGATTTATATTTTAACCTTGATCATAACTATTAATTCAAAATTTTGGCTTGGTTTTCATTAGTAGAAATTAATTCATACTTCAAATCAATATTACGTTGTCTCGATAATTGTTTTATAAAATTAATTCGACTAACAGTAAAAGTATCTTTCACACCAAAATTTTTCTTGAGCATATCATACATTGACTGTAAATCTAACATTACCATTATCTTATCTCCGTTTTTTATTACAAATGTTCCAATTCCCCAAAATATTCCGATATGTAATGCAATATATTTTGATTGTTCGCTGGTCACTCTGTCATAATAAATTTTTGCATGAGTTCTATTTTGTTTTAATATTTGGTTATGTGAATTTATAACCCACGAAATTTTTTTTGGATTCCCATCAATGTATAAAATATGTTTCAATTGTCAACCAAAAAATTGTTAATTGTCTATATAATTTGAATATATGGATTATGGTATTATGATGAAATTATATTCTTGTGATAAAATCAAAATTTTTTATAAATATGGTTGATAATCTTGTAATACTATCCCATTATGATATTCAACTGAATAACGAGATAAAACAACTAGATCGATTAGCACAACAGAAAAATATACCATTCTGTGATGTAGTTTATCGCATATTATACAAAATTAATTAATTGCTATTGGCTAATATTATTTTGCTCTCAAATCTAATGATCTATATTTGCAGCCATGTGGGCCACAATATTTTCCAACATACGTAGCTTTTGGTCTATATAATGCTGGTTTTGGAGCTGCCTCTGCAAATTTTTCTTCTATTATATGTGCTGTCCAACCTGCAACTCTGGATATCGCAAATATTGGTGTGTTTAAATCTATAGGAATTTTTAGCATATAATAAATAGATGCGCTGTACAAATCTACATTTGGATATATATCTAATCCTCTATCTTTTTTTATTTCATGACTTGTAACTTTTTCAATTTTTTGTGTTATGTTAAACCATGGCTCTTTTGTTTTTTCTGCTAGTTTTTTTGATAGTTCTTTTAATACTTGGGCTCTAGGATCATATGTTTTATACACTGCGTGGCCCATGCCCATAATTCTATAATTGTTTCCTAAGCTTTTTTTCACCCATGTTTCTACTCTATCTTCTGTTTCTATATCTAATAGCATTTTCATAACTTCATAGTTCGCCCCTCCATGCAATTCTCCACTTAATGCTCCAATAGCTGCACTAGCTGCAGAATACATATGAGCTCTTGTTGAAGCTACTTGCCTCGCTGTAAAAGTAGATGCATTAAAAGAATGATCTGCATGTAAAATCAAACAAACATCAAATATTTTAGCAATATCTTTATCTGGTTTTTCACCAGTTAACATGTATAAAAAATTCTCAGCATGGTTTAGATTAGGATCTGATTCGATTATATTCATGTTATTTCTTATTCTATTCCAGCTTGCTATTATTACTGGAATTTTTGCAATTAAATTCACAGCACGTGCATAACTAGAATCTTTATCTGAAAATTCTTCATCATAATAACCTGCTAATGCAGCGACAAATGCTTGCAGCATATCCATAGGATCTGCATCTTTGCGCCAATTCTTCATGTTATTTTGCATTTGTTTTGGTATTGACATTGCATTTTTCAAATTGTTTTTAAATTTTTCTAATGAGTTTTGTGTTGGCAGCTCATCGTATAATAACAAATAACAAGTTTCTTCAAAATTTGAATTTTTGGTTAAGTCTAGTATATCATACCCTCTATAGATTAATCTGCCTTTCTGCCCATCGATACTAGATATTTTTGTATCTGCGACCTCTATATTTCGTAAACCAATATTTTTAGTGTCCATATAAATTATAACACCGAAATATAGATATTTAATGTGCCGATCCATTTATGTGCCTGATACGTGTGAGATATTAACTATCATCTATTTTTTGATTTAAATTTAGGTAATTTAATCAAATATAATTAATGAAAAATATATTAAAAAAATCAAAACCAAATAAAACAATTTGTTTGTCGCATAAAGAAGATGCAGACGGTCTATGTTCTGCAGCACTAATCAAAGAAGCTTTTGGAGGTGATTCTATATTAGTTGACTATCCAGGACAAATGGATGCATTAGAGAAAATCAAAGATGATATCATGTTGAAAAAATTATATATCTGTGATTTGGGTTTAAACAAAAGAAATCAAGATAAATTTATAGACATAATGAGAGAATTAAAAAGAAAAAAAATATCTATTACATATATAGATCATCATGATTTAAGTCAACCAGTAATCAACAAGCTAAATAAACTCAAAATTGATGTAATTCATGATATAAAAGAATGTACTACTGTGCAAGTTTACGATAAATATAAAAAAAAGCTTTCAAACCATTCGAGATTTATTGCAGCATGTGCTGCAATAACAGATTATATGGATGATCGTAAAAAAGCATCACAGCTTTTACAAATATATGATCGACAATTCACACTGATAAATGCAACAGTATTAACATACAATATAGTGGGGCACCAAAAAGATCTAGATTATTTACTTTATTTGGTTGACGAACTGTCTGATTCAAAATACCCGCACCAAATACCAAACTCATTTGAATTTGCTCAAATCCAAGTCGAAAAATTATCTCTAATGATTAACACAATAAAAAATTCGATGAAAAAAATGCGAAATTTAGGATATGTTGAAATTTTTGATTCTGGCGCTAGCGGAGCTGTTAATTTTGTTTTAGGACTTTCGGGTAAAAACGTTGGTGTTGCATACAAAGAAAGATCTGATCACAGGATCTATGCAGTTTCTATTCGAGGATCAAAATCATGTAAATTACATTTAGGAAAAATTGTAAATGATCTTGCATCTGACTGTAATGGTTCTGGTGGTGGGCACAAAAAGGCATGTGGTGCAGTTATCCCAAAACCAAAAATTAAAAAATTTCTGCGTGATTTCAACAAAAAATTAGATCGATAAATGTTACTATGGTCTGATAATTATACCAATATCTGCTAAATTAGTATGTGTTGGTCCTGTGTTTATTAACTCTCTCCGTTTCTTAAAAAATAAGTTTGAATTATGATTTTTAAGATAGAACTCAATCTCTTCATATTTTATAGATTTATTTTCAGATATGACTCCCGCATACGTGGTATTGCCATCTATGCCATCTGTATTAATAGAAGAAATTACCAAATCATATTTTGCGTCTTTGCACTTTTTCAATATACGTAGAACTAATTCTTGGTTTCTGCCACCAATCCCATTGGTACTAGATACATTGATTGTTGTTTCTCCGCCAAATATTATGCAAGATCTGTTTTTGTGTGGAATTAATTTTGTTAATTTAGTTGCAATATATTCCACATCGCCATTTATACGATTTATTATTTTGGTATCTATACCTAAACTACGAGCATAAGACGCCATTGCTGTAATACAATCATCATTGTTTAAAATTATATAATTTCTATTGTTTGTTTGTGGTTTTGTTTCTCTAATTTTGAAAATATCTTCATGTATTTTATTTATGACTCGATTTGGTAATTTGTATATTAAATTGTGTTTTTGTATTATTTTCCATGCGTCCGAATTAATATTATTATCACAATATGTGTATCCTGAAGATATTGTATCTAACCTATTATTAACTACATCTGATATCACAAATGATATCCAATCGCAATTTACATTTTGTAATAATTTGCCATCTTTTATTTTTGAAATATGTTTTCTTATGCAATTTATATCGTAAATCGGAATCCCGGATCTGAGTAAAATTTTTGTGGTTTTTATCTTGTCATTTAAAGTAATTCCATCTGGCATTGATAATAATGCAGATCCGCCTCCAGATATCAGAAAAATTACAAAATCACTCCTATTCATGTTTTTGAGAAATCTAACAATATAATTTGCGGCTTTAACACTAATTTTATTCGGTAACGGATGTCCTGCATTAAAAATCTTGAATTTTTTATAGTTTATACTCGATTTAGTGTATTCTGGAATTACAATTACGCCATTCTTGATTTTAATTATTTGATCTATGGCCGCAGTCATAGAATCGGCAGCTTTCCCTATTGCTATTGTGTATAAGTTATTATAAAATGATAAATTTATTGGTTTTTCGCAGACAATTTTACCATTTTTAATCATTTTATGTATCATTGAAAAAGGCATTGATGCATTCAAACCAAATTCTAGGATATCGAGTAATAATTTTTTATTTTCATTAATTGCTAATTTTGAATAATTTTTAATAAGTAATTTATGAGTGTTCTTTTGCATTTTTATTGTATGTCAAGATATAATAATAATTACAAATATTAATTTAATATGCATAGT
Source organism: Nitrosopumilaceae archaeon (assembly GCA_020027255.1). Lineage (GTDB taxonomy): Archaea > Thermoproteota > Nitrososphaeria > Nitrososphaerales > Nitrosopumilaceae > WTHC01. The sequence continues at coordinate 11,306 of JAHRAP010000060.1, forward strand.
GTTAAAATACCTAAGGTCATTAATTTTGGCCAAAACGCATTATCAGAAACAGAATATCCAAAAAATGCATTAATCATAACTACAGCTTCAAAAGATCTGTCATATAAATGGATAGATAAAATGGGAATTCAAGATTATATTTTACATGATACAGTGGAACCAGAACCATCTATAGATGATGTTAATGAAGTAATTTCTACACATAAAACCAAAAATTTGTCATCGATAATAGGACTCGGTGGTGGCAGCTCTCTTGATGTAGCAAAGTACTCTTCAGCCAAAATGAAAACCACTAAAATCCTTGTCCCTACAACATTTGGTACAGGAGCTGAAATGACGACTTATTGCGTATTAAAATTTGATGGCAAAAAGAAATTATTGCGTGAAGATGAGTTCTTAGCAGACGTTGCAGTTGTAGATTCATATTTTCTGTCAGGTACACCTGAACAGATTATCAAAAATTCTGTTTGTGATGCATGTGCACAAGCTACAGAAGGTTATGACAGTAAACTAGGCAATGATTTTACAAAAACATTATGCAAAAAAGCTTTTGAAATTCTTTATGATGCAATAATGAATAATAAACCTGAAAATTATCCATATGGTTCCATGCTTTCTGGAATGGGATTTGGTAACTGTTCTACTACTTTAGGACACGCATTGTCATATGCTTATTCTAATGAGGGTGTGCCTCACGGTTATTCCTTGTCATCTTGTACTACTGTAGCTCATAAATTTAATAAATCCATATTTTATGATGAATTTAAGGAATGTATAGAAAAACTTGGATTTGATAAACTACAATTAAAAACTCCAATAGATCAAGCTGCAGATATAATCATGACTGATGTTGGTCATTTGAATCCAAATCCTTTACAAGTAAATAAAAACGATGTTATTAAATGCTTAAACGATATTAATAATGGTAATATATAGGCATATTTTTATCTGTGAGATGGCATAGACAGATTAAACTTAAGTATGTCATTAATTCACTTATATAATGCAGAAATGTAGTATGTTAAAATTTGGAATACAAAATGGTTTAAATGTTGCTAGAGCTGGCCTTTCTGAGGATCAAATCATTACGGCTTGTATGCTTGCAGATAAAATTGGTTATGATTCTATATGGTATATGGATCATTCTAATGTTCCGCAGTGGCCTAAAGCTATAGTAAATGATCCATGGGTTATGTTATCTGCTATTGGTGCTATTACACAAAACGTCGAACTCGGTACGTGTGTCACTGATGCAATTAGAAGACATCCCTCAAATATTGCATTATCTTCAATAACTTTAGATCGAATATCAAAAGGGCGTGGAATCCTTGGTATTGGTGCAGGCGAAGCTCAAAACTTAAAAGAATTTAATATCCCATTTGAAAAACCAGTAAGTAAATGGGAGGAACAACTACAAGTAATAAAACTTCTTTACGATTCATCTCCAGATAATGTGGTTAATTTTGATGGAAAATTCTATAAATTAGGTAACGCTTGCCTCCAAGCTAAATCTATACGAAAACCACATCCACCAATTTATATGGCTGCTGGTGGAAAAAGAACTCTTACCATGGTGGGTAAATATGGAGACGGGTGGTTGCCAATCGGATACACTCCTGAATTATTTGAAGATCATAAAACTGTAATCGAACAATCAATGCATGATAATGGCAAAGATAACAACGATGATTTCCAATATGCGCTTGATATTGATGTGTATTTCTCTGACGATGCTGAAACATCATGGGCACGAATGAAAGAAGCAGTGAAAGTAAGCTTGTTTAAACCTGAAATCCTAAGAGTACATAATATTAAAGGAATAGAAGGATTTGATTTTAAAAAATACTTTACAGAATATTCTATGTCAAATCAAGAATGGATTGTTAAAATGAGAGAAGCAGCTACTACCATACCTGACTCTGTAGCTCGTTCATCTACGGCTGTAGGAACTCCAGACGATATAATACCAGTATTTGAGAGATTTATTAAAGCTGGAGTCAATCATTTCGTAATAAGATTCTGGGGCTCAAATTATTTCGGTTCTATTGATAAATTTGCGTCTACAGTAATTCCATATTTCAAAAATCGCAAATAATATTTGTGTAAAAATATTTACACTGTTAAATATTTTTTGCGTAGAAGTTTATTGTAGTTTAATGCAAATCTATGTGCTTCATCTCTCGCATATAGTAAAATTTTGTCCTGCATTGTTCTCTGGCATTAAAACAGAATCTCTGCAAGTAAAAATCTCTTCATTTTTTTTAGCAATTGATATACAAGGTATATTTAAATTAAGATCTTGTAATGCATTTTTGGCAACTACTCTTTGTCCCTTGCCGCCATCTATTAAAACTAAGTCTGGCATAGATTGTTTGGTGATTTTTAGATATCTACGTTTTACAATCTCATAGATCATGGCAAAATCATTTAATCCATTTACTGTTTTGATTCTGAATTTTTTGTAGTTTAATTTATCTGGAGCACCATCTATAAATCTAGACATAGATCCTACAGCATATTGCGTTCCTTGGTTTGATATATCAAAACATTCAATTATTCTTGGATTCGTAGACAATTTCAATATTTTCTTTAATTCTAAAGTGCCAAGTGATAACGTATTATCAAAGTAATCTTGTTCAATATTTCTTAAAATTAATTCCATCAAACTTTTTTGTCGTGTATTATTGGGCACGGTTATTTTTACATGCATAGCATTTTTTTCTGCGAGCAAATTTTCTAATAGCTTTACATTTACAGGCAGTGTATTCAGTATTATTGTATTTGGTATATCTGCTGTCGAATAATATTGATATAAAAAATTACTTAATGTGTTATCGCA
>JAHRAP010000075.1 GCA_020027255.1 Nitrosopumilaceae archaeon
AAAACTGCCAATAGACTAATAAAAAATACGGTTCACGTATCTGAATATTAAATACAAAAACGAAAATTACGTAAACATACACTAAGTGAAAAAGAAGAAAAAATTATTAATATTTTAAACATTACAGGAATTTCTGCAATAACTAAACTATATGAGAAAATAACAAATTCATTTAGATACAAAATAAAAATAAATAAGCAGTGTAGAGAATTAACTAGAGATGAAATTTCAAGCTTATTTAGAGATCAGAACAAAAACGTAAGAAAAAAATCATATGTTTCACTCTTAAATAAATTTCAACAAAATAAAACAGTTTTGAGCGACATTTACCAAAACATAGTACTGAATTGGAAACATGAAGGAATGGAGATCAGAAAATTCAATTCTCCAATTTCAATACGAAACATCGAAAATAATATAGATGACGAAATCATAAAACGACTGATCGAAATATGCGAAAAGAAACGTCATATATTTCAAGATTTTTTTTCAATAAAAGCTAAATTATTGAAGATCAAAAAAATAGATCGGTATGATTTATACGCACCTATTCGTTCACAAAAAAAAGAAACTTATAATTATAATGAGAGTATTAAACTAATTTTTAATTCAATAAAAAGATTTGATTTAGAATTATTTAGACATGCCAAAAAAATTATTGATTCAGATCATGTAGATTCAATAATTAAATTTGGTAAAAAAGAAGGAGCTTTTTGCAGTAGTATATATCCTGGAATGACTCCATATATATTGATTAATTTTACTGGCGAACTGCGAGATGTTTTCACATTATCACACGAGCTAGGACATGCAATACATGGACAAATTTGTAAAAAACCACTATTAGTATATGAACCGACATTACCTTTAGCTGAAACAGCTTCTACATTCGTTGAATCACTATTATATGATGAATTAATTAACCAACATGCAAATGATACTAGAAAAAAAACAATGTTAATTGTAGATCATATTAATGATTTATATGCAACAATAATGCGACAAGCATTTTTTACAAAATTTGAAGTTGATGCACATGACAGAATTTCTAACGGAATTACTACAGACAAAATATCTAATATATATTTACAGAATCTTAAAACTCAATTTGGTAATAACGTGAATGTGTCAAATGATTTTTCAGTAGAATGGTGTGCCATACCACATTTTTTTCATACACCGTTTTATTGCTATGCTTATGTTTTTGGAAGTCTTTTATCATTATCACTTTTTCAGAAGTTCAAAGAAAACAAAAAATTTTCAACAGTATTTATAGATGTGATGAGGGAGGGAGGTTCAAAAAAACCTGAAGTTTTATTACAAAAACATGGAATGGATATCAATACATATGGATTTTGGGAGAATGGTTTTAATTATATTGAAAATCAAATAGAATTACTAAAAGAAATGTGTTGAAGACATACATATCTTGTTTGCAAGAATTATCTGATAGTAATTTGATTGTTCAATCGACATGTAAAATTTAGTTTCGTGAATACATTTAATTAAATTGCATTGTGGTATTTGCACCTTATAGTAATAATACTGCCGAAGCAAAAACAGTAGTCCATCTTCCTTTTTTATCACCAATAGCAGTTTGAGTTATATTTGATGTTTTATATATTTCTCCAGATATATTCCATTGTTGTCTTTTTTCGTCCCAACTTTTATCAATGTCAAATGGTATTCCTAATGAAGACGCTAGCATTTGTGCTGCGATATCTTCGGCATAATCACCAGCCTCTTTCTCAGTTTTACCAAATGATTGATATTCAGATAGATAACCATAATGTTTATCATTTTTAGGTCGAGCTATACCTACAGAAGATGCAGATAGTCTATGAGGTTCACAATTTTGGTTTTTTGTGTAGATTGTAAATAGTATTTGTCCAGGTTTAATCAGTTTAAGACCTTCGTTACGAGAGATAAGTTTAGCTCCTGGAGGAAATATACTAGATATAGATACTAAATTAGTACCGGCAATTCCTGCATCACGTAATGCGTATTCAAAGCTAGTAAGTTTATCTTCATGGATCCCCTTGCCTTTGGTCAAAAATAATTTTTTTGCTACTAAATCTAACATTATGTATTCGAAAAAATGTTTTGTATTTATATTTTAGTGATCTTGACTAGTGAATAAATATACAATAAATATTAGCAATACATCACATATATTTTGTCAAAAATAACCAACCAAAAAATCCTCCCAAACATAAATTGATCACACCAAGCATAGTAATCATTGGTTTATATGTAGATAATCCTAGTGAGATTCCGTATATTCCAGTTATGAAAAATACTAACAATAAAATTTTGATTTTAACAGGTTTAATGCGTTTCAATACATAGATTTGTGATGATGGTTAAAATAATTGTTATTATTAAATAATAGAGAAGTGTTTAAAGACTTGATAAATAAATGCAGATGCCAATGTAGCTCAGCCTGGCTAGAGCATTCGCCTTGTAAGCGAAAGGTCGAGGGTTCAAATCCCTTCATTGGCTAAGTAAAAATATTAAAATACGATATGAATATTAATTTGATAAATAATGTCATCTGTTAAGATAAAGCATATCAAAGTATGATTAAATGGCGAAGATCAATATGGAATTAGTAAAGATAGCAAGTATAATTATGATTATGATAATTATATGCGTATCTATTTTATATATATATAATAATGAAACAAATATAGAAAAATGTGAGGTTTTACATACAAAATTCGAAATTTTACAAAATGAATTAAATGCTTCACAAAATAATTTTGAAAATCAAATAAAAATGTTTAAACATAATTCATTAAACAAAGAAAAAATTATGCAAGATTTGCAAAAACATA
>JAHRAP010000082.1 GCA_020027255.1 Nitrosopumilaceae archaeon
TATGTGTAGATCAATCAACTAATACGATAAAGATAAATTCAAAATGATTGTTATAAAAATATTGCACGATATCACAGAATATAAAATACAACAAATTACAGATAATGGGAAGACTGTTCAATTGTCACTTTTAGAAAATGTTAATACTGAATCAATATCACAAAAACAACTTGTTATGGAGTCGTTACAAAAAAAATTAGATAGTGAAGTTCAAAAACAAATATTGCCAATACTAGATGCAATTATGAAAATACAACCGACAATCAAAATTAAAAGCTACCAACAAATATCAATAACTATTTTAATGCCCAAAATAAGATACATGAAAATGGGCAGCCCAAAAGTTGGAGAAAAACTTGAAATAAATATGCAAAAATTGGACTACATGTAGTTTTTTAATTCTTCCATTTTCGTTAATGGTAACGAGCACACATAATTTTTACAAACATATGCTGCACTATGATTTGTGTATTCTTTTCCTGCAAAAAAATGGTAATTGGTTAAATTTTTGAGCTGGTTCTCAGTAGATATGTTAATTGATATTGCCTCCGGTATAAATGATTTGTTTATCAGATCTGACATGCTATCATTTTCATCATTTATAATGACAATTTCGGTGGGTTTTTTCAAGTATATGTATATAGTATTTAATAAGTATCCATAAGCAAATGGGTTGCTAGCGGCTGCATCACAATTAGATTCCATTATTTTTTGCGACGAGTCATAGAATATTTGTAATCCAGTTAGATGATATAGTCTAAGAAGTGCATAGGCAGCTACAGAATTTCCAGACGGTAATGACAAATCATAATTATTTTTTGGCCGTATGATTAATTCTTCAGCTACATCAGCAGTCATAAAAAAATTATTGTCTCCATCCCAGAAGTGTTTAATCATATATTTGGCTAGATCACATGCTAATTGTAAATGGTACGAAGATGGATTAATTTCCAAAAAATCAATTAATGAATTAATGAAATATGAGTAATCGTCTAAATAACCATGTATTTTTGCAGTTTTATTTTTGTATATATGTAGTAATTGTGATTTTTGTATTAATCTAGAAATTATAAAATCAATACATCGACTTGCAGTATTTTTGAATTTTTTGTCCTTAGTAATTTTATATGTTTTGATCAAGGCTGAGATTGTCAGTGCATTCCATGATGTGATTATTTTGTCATCCAAAAACGGCGAGTGCCTTTGCAACCTAGATTTAAGTAGCTTATTTTCACAATCATGAATTATTTTACTTGCTTCATTTTCAGAAATTCCAAACTTTGATGCAATGAAGTGTAAAGAAATAGAATTATATAGAATATTTCTTCCTTCAAAGTTACCCGCAGTTGTAACATTATAATACATGCAAAAAATGTCAGCGTGGTCTTTGATTACGTCTACGATCTCTTGTTTAGTCCATAAATAATATTTTCCTTCTTCACCTTCATAATCAGCATCTTGCGAAGAATAGAAACCGCCTTCTGGAGAAAGTAATCTAGACAGCACATAATCCATAGTTTTTAATAAGATTTCTAAATAATACTTATTTTTGGTCAATTGATATGCTTCTGCATAAATAAGTGGTAACAATGAATTATCGTACAACATTTTTTCAAAATGCGGTACAAACCATCGTTCATCAGTAGAATATCTATGGAAGCCACCATCTAATTTGTCAAATATCCCGCCAGAAGCCATTTTTATCAGTGTTTTGAACACAAAATTATTAAATTTAGAAATATTACAAAATTTTGAATATCTTAATATGAATGAAAGATTCATAACATTAGGAAATTTTGGCGAGTGTCCAAACCCTCCATTAATATAATCTGATATTTGCGATAAATTGACAAATGCTTCATCTAGTATGGATTTATCAATTTTGTTATTGTTTAACTTATTATGTTGAACGTTCGAAATTATTGTTTCAGCTGTTTGTTCAAATTTTTGTTTGTTTTCTGTCCATTGTTTAGCTAATTCCATAAGTAAATCCTCGAAGCTTGGTCTTCCATATGATTTTTGTGATGGGATGTATGTAGTTATGTAAAATGGTTTTTGTTCAGGCGTTAGAAATACACTCAATGGCCAACCTCCTTGCCCATTCACAGATTGACATATTTTTTGGTAGATGTCATCAATATCTGGTCGTTCTTCTCTATCAACTTTAATGTTTATAAAATATTTATTCATTATTTTTGCAGTGTTATTGTTTTCAAAAGATTCATGTGCCATCACATGGCACCAATGACATGAGCTGTATCCTATACTCAAAAAAATTGGTTTGTTTTCTCGTTTTGCCATATGTAAAGAATTATTGTTCCAAGAATACCATCGAACAGGATTATCTGCATGTTGCAACAAATAAGGACTAGTTTCGTGTATTAGACTATTAAACAATAAAATGAACTACAAATGAAAATATATGTATGTTTTTTTATACAAAATGATATATTCTAATGGTGGCAATTATACTTATAATCATTTGCATACATCCATCATTCATGGTTGAAAAAATGAAAGCTATGGTATTATCTAGTTTAGGTCCTATCGAAAATCATCCGCTCAGATTAAAATCAATAACCAAACACAGATTGCAAAATACGAATGATATGTTAGTTAGAATTGAAGCGTGTGGAGTGTGTAGATCTCAGCTACATGGAATAGAAGGTGATTGGAAGAAATACAATATACCGCCTAAATTACCCACAATACCAGGTCATGAAATAGTTGGAGAGGTGATAGAATCTGGAAGAGATGTATCAAAATTCAAGATAGGTCAAAAAGTAGGTATTTCACCATTACATAATTCATGCATGCATTGCATTTATTGTATGTCCGGTAAAGAACATCTATGCGAATCTGCTGACATAACAGGAGAATCTTTAATGGGAGGGTATGCAGAATATATTACAGTTAATGAAGATTTTGCAACTTTAGTTCCAAATAAAATTAGTTCTGAACAAGCGGCACCTTTATTCTGTGCAGGTATAACAGCATATAGAGCAGTGAAAGCTACAGAACCCAAACCAAATACATTGTTAGGTATTTTTGGAGTTGGCGGAGTAGGACATATGGCAATACAATTTGCAATAATTAATAAGTGTAAAGTTGTGGCCGTAACAAGAAATAAAACTCACATAAATACTGCCAAAAAATTAAGTGCGCATAATACAATACAATACAAATCTCAACATTCTTTCATTCAACAGTTGAAAAATAGCGTGGGTTTATTAGACAATGCCATTGTGTTTGCACCTTCAAGTAGAATTGTAGATACAGCGATTAAATCTGTAAAAAGAGGAGGCACTATAACTATAGGTACTTTCGTAAATATTCCAAATTTTAATGCTGCTGAAGAAAAAACAATACGTGGAACATTAATCGGTAATAGAAATGACATGAAGGACGTTATCAAAATTGCAGAAACTGGTAAGATAACCACGATGGTAGAAAAATACCCTCTGGAACAAGCTAATGAAGTATTACTAAAATTAAAAAAATCTCAAATAAAAGCTAGGGCGGTTTTAATTCCAAATTACATTTAATTCTAAGATCAGATACGAATAACTAGAATGATTACTGAAAAGAATAAATTTAGATAAACAATAGATGATTAAATGGACGAGCCACATAATTATAGAAATGTAGGTTATTCTATGATCGTAATAGCAGCTTCATTAACAATAATAGCTTTATTGTATATAGCAATAGGAGATGATGTATTGTATGGAGATAGATTCCAAAGAAATAAAACATCAATATATGAAGAAAACATAAACCAATTGGAATTTAATAAATTACTAGAAAAAAGCTTTGTTATAATTATTAACAAAGAAATTGTTGATGTAATGTAGTTTTATGATTACGGATAATAACGAATGATGTGTGTAGATAGCATCATTTTGTGCTAATTTATATTTCTTCAATGTTAATCATATCTAAACTATATTTTGAAATGTCTAAAGTTTTTATGTACGATTATTCGTATCAGATAATCACTATCCACCCACATATACAAATTCAAAAAGACCATTACCAGATACGGCTTTAATTTGCTTTGCAATTAGATCTATAACTATAATTACAGAAACTTCACTATCTGCTACATATAATTTATTTTCTGAAATTGACAAATAGTAGGTTGTACAAATTGAGATGTTGTTAATGCCATCAATTATATTTTTTTGTTAGATTCCTGCAAAATACAATAATTTTTCACGCAGTAGATTATAAGACCAGACTTAATTTTCAGCCATGGCACGTATATTATGTTATTTTGAAATGCTAAATCCCATACTTACAATAATAACAATCACTTAGTTTTGTTATATTTAGTATCTAATTCATCGATCTTAGATTCAATAATTATTCTTAATGCGTTATTATGTTCTGGACAGAATTTAAAAAAACTATCTACAGTTTCAAAACATC